>CALFBW010000318.1 GCA_937951415.1 uncultured Chitinophagales bacterium
TTGTGGTACGACTATGAAAAACCGATTTATGTTAGCACCAATGACGAATACCCAAAGCCACGAAAATGGCATCCTTTCAGAAGAAGAATTTCATTGGCTGACGATGCGAGCGAAAGGGCAATTTGGTTTGGTAATGACTTGTGCGAGTCACGTGCAAGCTGTTGGAAAAGGCTTTCCTGGGCAGTTAGGAATTTTTGAGGATAGTCAAATTGAAGGACATACGAAGTTAGCAAAAACCATCCAATCCTATGGAAGTTTGGCGGTCATCCAGTTGCATCATGCGGGGATGCGGTCTCCAGCAGACTTGATAGAAGGTGCGCCTGTTTCGCCTTCGGCTGTGGAAAGAAAAGGAGCGAGAGCATTGACCTTGGAAGAAGTAGAAAGCTTACGAGATGATTTTATTCAAGCAGCAATAAGAGCAAAGCAGAGTGGCTATGACGGCGTGGAAATTCATGGAGCGCATGGATATATCGTAGCGCAATTTTTAAGTCAAAGCATCAACCAACGAACAGATAAGTATGGCGGTTCTTTGGAAAATCGGGCAAGGCTATTAGTTGAAATTATTGAGGGTGTTAGAGCTACTTGTGGAGCGGCATTTTTATTAGGCGTGCGGCTTTCTCCAGAACGATTTGGAATGGAGTTGAGCGAAATGAAAGTGTTATGCCAGCAATTAATTGATTCCGAAAAAATAGATTTTTTAGATATTTCGCTTTGGGATTGTTTTAAGTTTCCAGAAGAGGAAGCACATCAGGACAAATCATTATTACAGCATTTTACAGAATTGGATTACAAGAATGTAAAATTAACGGTCGCTGGGAAAATTCATTCTGCCGAGGATGTGGCTAAAATATTAGAGGCAAAGGTAGATTTTGTAACTATTGGACGGTCAGGAATTTTACATCACGATTTTCCAGAAAAAGTAATGAACAATCCTCTATTTGAAACCGTTTCCCTTCCTGTCACGGAGGAATATTTGCGTAGCGAAGGATTAAGTAACAAGTTTGTGAATTACATGAAGAGATGGAAAGGCTTTGTGAAAGCTTGATAAACTCCCTGCGCTCTTATTACCATATCATTAACAAGCTTTGCAGGGTATATCCATATCTTTGCCTTTCAAAACATTCTAGTTATGAAATATGTATTCGCGCTTATTATGCTGTCCATAACAGCTACACTGGCTGCACAAGAGCAAGTATTCACGTTAAAAGGTACTGTAATAGAAGCAGATTCTCAAGAAGCTATCCCTTATGCCTCTGTTATTCTTAAACAGAAAACAACAAGCAATTTGCTAAAAGGCACTACCACCGATGAAGATGGAAAATTCTCTATAGAAACAACCACCAAAGACATTTTTGTAACGGTGAGTTTCATAGGTTTAAGTCCTGTGGAACTGACGGACATTAAATTTGAGGGGCAGACTGCTGATTTGGGCAAAATTAGTTTAGCTGCCAATGCCCAATCTTTAGATGAAGTGGTGATTACAGCAGAGAAATCAACAACAGAGTTTAAGCTGGATAAGCGCGTTTTTAATGTTGGCGCAGATCTAAGCACCACAGGAGCGAGTGCCTTAGAAGTACTGAATAATGTCCCCTCTGTCAATGTGAATATAGAAGGCGAAGTCGCGCTGCGAGGTGCTACAGGCGTTCAAATATTGATTAATGGAAAGCCTTCCATCCTATCCGATGATGCAGGGAATGCACTCGGTACGATTACGGCGGACATGATAGAAAAAATAGAAGTCATCACGAATCCTTCGGCTAAATATGAAGCAGAAGGAACAGCCGGTATCATTAATATCATCCTCAAGAAAAACGAGAAAAGAGGATTGAATGGCTCCATTTCGCTTAATACAGGTATTCCGCACAACCACAGTGTCGGTATCAGTCTTAACCAACGTACAGAAAAGTTTAATCTCTTTACCCAATTGGGAGCGGGCTATAGATCACTTCCACGCTATAATGAAAACACCAATGAGGACAAAATCAATGAGACGCTGCTGTACTCCGAAGGAACGGAATATAGAAACGAGAGATTCTACAATGTCGTCCTCGGTTCGGATTACTATATCAACCCTCGAAATGTCATTACCTTATCGGGGAGTTTTGCTTATGAAATAGAAGAACAACCATCCGAAACCGCTTTTCAATACAGCACTAATAATAGTATCGAAAGCGAATGGACGCGGAATGAAGTAACGGAAGCAACCAACCCCAAATTGCAATATGAATTACAATACAAAAGGGATTTTGAAGACTTCAAGGAGCATCAACTTTTATTCAGTGCGATAGGTCGTTTCTTTGGTAAGGAACAGTCTTCTACCTTTACCAATACACTAAAAAGCGGCCAAGCGGAACTGAATAATCAGATTACGGAGACGGCTTTTCAAGAAGGCAAATACACGTTCAATCTGGATTATACGAAACCCTTCAATGAAAACTGGACGCTAGAAACAGGCGCGCAATATCTTACGAATGAAGTGAGCAATGAATTCGCTGTGAGTGATGAAATAGGTGGCATTTATGTACCCGACCCTAATCTAACGAATACCTTCGAGTACAATCAAAATGTATTGGGAGTCTACGGAACAGGTGCTTATGAAGGAAATATTTGGGGAATAAAGGTAGGAATGAGAGTAGAACATACCGATCTGAAAACGTTTCTTGTCAATACGAATGAAAAAAACGACAATACCTTCACGAATTTATTTCCATCGGTACATACGTCTTATAAGTTTTCGGAAGCTGTTTCTTTTCAGGCTGGTTATTCTAGAAGAATCTATCGTCCGCGCCTTTGGGATTTGAATCCTTTTTTCAATGTACGAAACAATTTCAGCATCAGGACGGGCAACCCGAACCTACTCCCAGAATATACGGACAGTTATGAGGTCGGTAGTATTTTCATCTTTGACAATTTATCATTGAATGTGAATGCGTATTATAGATACACGACAGATAAAATAGAACGCGTCTTTTTCTTTGAAAATAA
>CALFBW010000319.1 GCA_937951415.1 uncultured Chitinophagales bacterium
CACCGCTGTAATGAGCATGCACGGCATAGGAGGTCAACAAAAGTGATACGAACACTAGTAAAAGAAGCTTCGAAGTGTTTTCTCGAGCGAAAAGGTTTAGAGAGGGCCGTTTCATGTGAGCGCTTTCCATAGTAACCATAGATTGCACCATTTTAGTTCCAATGGAAGGACTTTTTTTCAATAAAAACTTCCGTAAGTAGCCTAAAATGACACAGCTAAGACTTATTTCAAAGCCCTAAATGGCAGTATTCGTTGCAAGCTGGACTTTTCACCAAAGCGATCGATGGCTTCTTGAATGATTTGATCGGCAAGTTCAGTCATAAGTAAAGGTGGGTGAGAGTCTGCCCATAGGTAGTAAGAGAATGAGCCCGGAATCGAATTCAATTCGTTGAAGTAGAAAAGATTCGTTTCTAAGTCTAGAATGAAGTCAATACGAACTGCTCCACTGCATCGTAAACTGCTGTAAATTTCACAAGCTATTTCTCGAGCTTCCTTTTTGCGTTCTTCGGAGATTTCTGGTGGATCGATTTTTCGCTTTAGACTTGCCATTCCTCCCATACCTGATTTTCCTGTTTTACCAGAAGAGCTCATGTACTTTTTCTCATAGGTCAGCAATTCGCTTGCGTTCAAGGGAACCTCAATAACCGAAGCGACGGGCTCTGCGGCACAATGCACCGCGACATTGATTTCTCGAATGTCCGTGACCCGTTTCTCTACTAAAGCTTCACCGTCCAATTTGAATACGGCGGTTAGTGCTCTTCGAAGTTCGGTTCTGTTGTTGGCAAAATTGAGACCGACACTAGAGCCCAAATTGCAGGGCTTTACTATCAAAGGGAACTGCACTTCCCCTTGCAGTATCTCATCTAGTATACTGTCAAACCTTTCGTGAAAATCCTTTTTTCGAACAAGCGCCCCTGGAAGGACGGGAATGTTGTTCGAAGCAGCGATCATCTTCGCATACCACTTATTCATGGTCATCGCCGATGACATCAAATCACTTCCTGAATAAATGACATTCGCCAATTCGAATAAGCCTTGAATGGCTCCATCTTCTCCATGAGTTCCATGTAGCGCGGGGATATAAACATCAATCGGAATAAACCCTGTTTGTTCAATGGATAAAGAACCATCCCGTTCTTTCTTACTATTTATTTTCAATAGGCCCTTTGTGTTGGGCTGCGGAAGAAAAACAAGTTCTTGAGCACTCTTTAGACTTCCAGGTAATTTCTTGAAAAATGCGGCATCAAACATTTTGGGATGCGTAAACCATTTTCCATTTCCCGCGATATAAATGGGGTGTATTACATACTTTGTGCTGTCTAAAGCCGAAATAAATTGCAAAGCAGTCAGAATAGAAATTTCATGTTCTGAAGATCGTCCTCCAAAGAGAACTGCGATATTTAGTTTGCGTTGAATCAAAGATTAATTCCGTTAAAAGTCATTTTATAGCGAGATCATATTTTCATAAATATCGGGAAGATCATTTTCGATCAAAATTACATCTCCTCCTTTGCGAATTGCCTTCAAATCTTCAAAAGTAGATTTCATGTTTACAATGCATCGAATATTATCTGTAGGAAAATTTTGCCCCTTTAATCCTTCTAATAAGGCAGCTTTATTCGTTTCACCTACAATGTAAACCAGGTCGCAGATGCCAGCAGCTTTTTCTGCGATCTTTTTATTTTCGTCGTACTCGCGATCTCCCAATTCGATCATGCCCGGAGTAATCAATATTTTGCGTTCTCCTTTTAAGCCGTTTAAAACATCTAGTGCTGCACCAAATCCAGAAGGATTTGAATTGTAAGCATCGTGTAATTCGAGACTTCCATCATTAACTTCTCGCAACTCCAGTCGGTTGTCGTAGGATTTTAATGTTTCTATTAGAGATACCACATGTGCTGGATTTGCGCCTAAAGCACAAGCCATAGTAAATGAAGCCAGAATATTCGACAACAATGGTTCCCCTAGAATTTTGCAGCTGGTCTCGTAAGATTTTCCCTTATAGCTAATTGTGAAAAGAGAGCCGTTTTTATCGTAGGTCAGATTAGAAATGGATGCATCCAAATCACTTTTTGAATTATCAAAACCGTAAAATAAATTGAGTCGCTTTGGATTTTCTTCCGACATTCTTCGGCAAAAAGGGTCGTCACCATTTACCACCAAAATCCCATCGGAAGGAATGGCGCGAGCTAGTTCTGACTTTGCTTGAAAGATGTTTTCTTGGCTTCCGTAACGCTCCAAGTGCATAATTCCAACGCGGGTAACAATTCCAGCTTTGGGCGGAACCAATGCGCACATGCGCTCGATGCTTCCAACATTATACGCACCCATTTCGCAAAGCGTGTACTTGTGCGAAATGTTCATATGATTCCGAATGTAGGCTGTTACACCCATTAAAGTATTAATGCTTTTTGGAGGACTAAAGGTAGGAGCAAGGGTTTGATTCATGATCTCCACCAAACACATTTTTGTAGAGGTTTTTCCATAACTGCCCGTAATTCCAACATTGTAAGTTCCTATTTCTTTCATGATCTTTTTGGCATCATTTAGGAAATAGTTTTGTACACTCTTTTCTTGTCCTGATAGAAGGAAATTCGATCCTGTTACGAAAAGGGGGGTAGCTTGGAACAAAAGAATTTGGGAGAATAAATAGCAGAAAACAGCGCAATAAATGTATCCAGAAATGGCCGCAAAAACCAAAAGTAGGGCAGGGATTAAAAATAAAATCCAAGCCCATTTCTGAATACGCTTCACTCTCTGTGTTAAGACCAATCCTTTCTTAACATCCTTTTTGTTAAGCGGATCTTTTTCAGATTGTACTGCTATTAGCATTGAAACAATTGCCAACAATACCCAAGCAACATTTAGGGGCGGATAAATAAAAGACAGTAGACCAGAAATAAGAAAAATGATCGTTAATTTTCGATCAAACATTTTATTGCGGAATACCCATTTTAAGTAGCGCGCATTCATGTATTCCTCTTGTTGGAAATAGTGCAGATAGATAATCGAACGCTTGTGGAATACAAAAAGCGAAGCGAAGAAAAATAATAAGATCAAGAGTGAGATTATCATTTAGCTAGAAATTTTCGTAAATGATAAACTATTAGATGTGCGCCTAGACTTTCATAGGGCATGTGCCCTTTATTGTCTAAAACCAGTAAGTCAGAATTTTGAATGTATTTATGCAATCTTTCTGCTTGGTCTAAGGGCGTAGCATCATCTTCAGCTCCCCAAATTAGGTAGGTAGGATGCTTAATTTTCTTCGCGTTGTTTTCTTGATCCTCATTAACTGTCTTCACAAGAACATTGCGCATGTCATTGGCACTTTTGTAATCACTGGATCCGTATTTTTGGCTGAACCAGCCGTGCCATTTTTTATTGATTTTTTCACCCGTTATTCTTCGGGTCATTTTTATTATTGCCCCTAAACTACGAATGCGGAAAAGTCTTGCCTTATAGCCGAATGAACGAAGTGGTTTGAGTCCAGCAGCATCCATCAATATCATGCGATTGATGGATGCTGGGAAATGCGCTGCCAATTGCAGGCAAACACGGCCTCCAAAAGAATGCCCTAAAACATCGACTTTTGAGAGATTGTTTATTCGCAAATATTCGATAATAACTTGCGCATAGTGCTTGGTGGTCCATGCGCCGTCTTTGGTTTTTGCTTCGTCAGGAAGGGGAGATTTCCCAAATCCAGGGAGATCGATCAAATGCACTGTTCGATCTTTATTGAGTAGACTTCCAAGCATGTGCAAACTCAAAAGATTTTGACCCCAGCCATGCAATAAAAGCATGACTGGTTTTTCTGAACTGGCAGATAAAACCATCGTGTTTAAATTGCTCGCAACTTTTTTAATCAACTGCTCGGTACTCACGTTTTTCATTGCTTGGCTAGCTGGAAAACACCATTTTTTGTGGGCGTTTTGCCAATAATGGCTGCAAGTTATGAAATGTAGCTTTCTAGAACAACAAGTAGACTATTGTAACCAAATTTCTCTGATTTCACAGGTGGGAATTCCCCTTTCTTGCATGTAATGTAGCTGCTCTTGATTGTGATCTACAGCCCTTACTGCTTTGATACGAATCAGTCCGAACGATTTAGTCTTCTCTTCGAGATTTTTCATCAATTGCTGATATTCTTCAGGCTTTACAATCATATCTCCTGTGATTGTAGGTCCAAGAACAGATTTGCTTTCGGTTTCCTCTTTGAACCAGAGGACAATGGGCGACTCGTATGCTTGATTCGAGCTAAACACTTGTTCTATGGAAACACAATTCCCTTCCGTAAGCGCTTCGTAAATCTCTTGAATCTGATCCAAGTGGGTTCGGGCTTCTACCAGTTTAATTTGATAAATCTTATCTAAACGACCTTCTAGGCTGCCATCCAACAAACGCTCGAGAATCTGAATTCGATTTTGAACGCTGTCCATCATGAAATTCAATTGTTCAGGATCATTGAACTGAGCGTATGGGTTCTTTGCTAAGGTTTCCTCCATGGATCAAAAATAGCTTTTGCTAAATAAAAAAGAAATAAAATAGATAGTCAGAGCTAGCAATTTTTATAGCTACTAGATTAAACGATACAAGCCCCTTCGGTGTTTACGGTACCCGTATAAGAGCGGTTTCTAATTTGTAACTGACCAAACTGAAAGGAAATTGCTCTGGCCACGCGTTCAGCATCGATTTCTGATTCGCAGAGTGCGAAAACGGATGGTCCTGAGCCCGAAATTCCGAAACCTATTGCCCCTTCTTGTAAGGCAGCAATTCTAGCGGCCTCAAAGCCTGTAATGTTTTCCTTACGATACGGTTCTGCGACCTCATCCCTCAAACTCCTGCGCATAAGATCGAAATCCCCACGGTACAAACTAGCAATAAATCCACCTAAATTGGCCATTTGATGCACCAAGACCGACCGTGGATACGATTTGGGCATTATTTCGCGGGCTTCTGAAGTTAGTACTTGTATGTCTGGATGGACCACAGCATAACTGAGGCCTTCAGGGATAGGTAAAGAGGTAATTTCTCCTTTTTTCGTCCCTCTAACGAGTAAAATGCCCCCTAGTAAGCAAGGGAAGGCATTGTCTCCATGGCGAGCACCAGAAGCCACTTGTTCACCGTCGAGACAAGCCTCTAGCAGATCAGATTTATCTGGATTAGCCTCTAGAGCAGCAGCGGTTGCTAAGGCGGCAGCGACCGCACTAGCTGCACTTGAGCCCATTCCACTGCCCAAGGGCATTTTTTTATCCAAGTAAAGCGATACGCCTTTTGAAGTGCCGAGCTGACGTAATACAGAACGAGCAGCCATTCCAGCCGTATTCCGTTCTACCGTTTTGGATAGTTCAAAATCTGGGCTGCTGATTTCGAGGATCTCAACTTTTCCGCTGTCATTCGGTACCACCGTAACCAAATCACCAGGTGCATTTATTGCCAAACCCAAAACATCAAAGCCTACGGAAACATTCCCGATAGATCCGGGAGCATAGGCTGTAACACCTTTCCCTTTAAATTGCTCTATTTCTTCTGGAGTCCACATTAGGAGATGTAGTTACCAATGGAGATGAGTTCCGCAAAAACACCTGCTGCAGTAACTTCTGCACCAGCCCCAGGCCCTCGAATGACCATTGGGCGTTGCAAATATCGTTCAGAGCTGAATAAGATCAGGTTGTCGCTTCCGCTAAGGCTATAAAAGGGGTTGCTTTGATCAACCGATTGCAATCCAACTCTTCCGCCTTCCGGACTTACACTGGCAATCATGCGAAGGGCTTTGCCTTCTTTTTCAGCAGCTGCACGGAGATTTTCAAAGTGATCGTCTTCCGCCTTTAAAGCGTCCATGAAATCTTCTACTGTCTTGGCAGCAATGCAAGCCTCGGGCAAGATGTTCTCCACCTGAATGTCGCTTAATTCCAATTCGCTACCGAGTTCTCTTGCCAAAATCAAGGCTTTTCTGGCAACGTCCATACCACTCAAATCCACTCTTGGGTCGGGTTCTGTAAAACCCAATTCTTGCGCTTCACCTACAATCGAACTGAATGATTTATCAGCGGTGAAACTGTTAAAAATAAAAGAAAGTGAACCGGATAGAACTGCTTCTATTTTTACAATTTGGTCACCACTTCTTAATAAATCTCTGAGCGTAGAAATTACTGGTAGTCCAGCGCCGACATTGGTTTCGTACATGAAGTGTACCCCATGTTTCTTCGATAAAGATCGATAGGCTAGATAATCTTCCATGCTTCCTGCATTGGCTACCTTGTTTGGAGTTAC
>CALFBW010000320.1 GCA_937951415.1 uncultured Chitinophagales bacterium
GACCGATCACGGCAACATGTTCGGCGCTTTCAAGTTTTTCCAACTGGCAAAGAAGGAAGGCATCAAACCCATTATCGGCTGCGAAGTCTATGTCGTGGAGGATCGACACAAGAGAGAGTTCAAAGGCGGTACCCGCGACAAGAGATATCACCAACTTTTATTAGCAAAGAATAAAACGGGTTATCATAACTTGAGTAGGATCGTTTCCTACGGCTTTATGGAAGGTTTTTACCACAATTGGCCTAGAGTAGATCGGGAAATTATTAAGAAGTATAGCGAGGGATTGATAGCAACTACTTGCTGTATCGGGGCAGAAGTGCCACAAGCAATTCTTTTCAAAGGAGAAGAAGAAGGCGAACGCGTTTTTAAAGAATGGCTAGACATTTTTGGACGTGAAAACTATTTCGTTGAATTACAGCGACACGGAATGCCCGATATTGATGGAACAGGCTTGTCACAAGAAGATGTGAATCAAATCTTGCTAAAATTTGCAAGAAAGCACAACGTTCGAGTAATTGTAACGAACGATTCTCACTATGTTAACCAAGAAGATGCTGAAGCGCATGACATTTTGTTGTGCTTGCAAACGGGTGCCGATTTAAGCGCAGAAAAGCGCTTTCGATTTCCAAACGATCAATTTTGGTTTAAAAGCCAAGCCGAAATGAATCACTTGTTCAGTGATGTTCCTGAGGCAGTCGAAAATACCAGTTTGATTGCCGATATGGTGGAGGACATGGAATTGGTGCGAGACATCCTATTGCCTAAATTTCCGCTGCCACCAGGCTTTAAGACCAATGACGAGTTTTTGCGCCACGCTACCTTTGAAGGGGCGAAAGGACGCTATGGAAACATCGATGCAGAATTGGAAGAAAGGCTCAATTTTGAGTTAAACGTAATTGAGAATATGGGTTTTGCAGGTTACTTCTTAGTGACCCAAGACCTCATTGCTGCTGCAAGAGAACGTGGAGTAATTGTGGGCCCTGGGCGCGGATCTGCAGCTGGATCTGCAGTGGCTTATGCTACGAAGATTACCGATATCGATCCAATTGAATACAATTTACTATTTGAGCGATTCTTAAATCCAGAAAGGGTAAGCATGCCTGATATTGATATCGATTTCGATGATGTTGGTCGAGCCAAAGTAATCGATTATGTGGTAGAAAAATATGGTCGAAATCAGGTAGCACAGATCATTACCTACGGGACGATGGCTGCGAAAAGTTCAGTAAAGGATGTGGGAAGAGTCTTGAGTTTACCGCACTCCGAAACGAATAAGATCACGAAACTGATCCCTGACGGACCTGGGGTGAATCTTAAAGATTCGATTAAGTCCGTACCAGAACTCAATGATCTTACGAAACAAGGAGGCTTAGAAGCGCGAACTTTGGCGCTGGCGCAAGTGCTGGAAGGCTCAGTGCGTCACCGAGGTATTCATGCAGCAGGAGTCATTATCGCCCCCGATGACTTGTTGAACCACATTCCTGTTTGCACAGTGAAAGGTTCTGACCTCTTGATTACTCAATACGATGGAAAGGTCGTTGAGTCAGCGGGAATGCTGAAGATGGACTTCCTTGGATTGAAGACCTTGAGTATTCTTAATGATTGTATTAAGATGGTAAATCGATTGCATGGAAAGAAGGTCATGATGGACGAAATTCCGCAAGATGATTTACTCACTTATGAGCTCTTTCAACGTGGAGAAACGGTGGCGGTGTTCCAGTTTGAGTCACCAGGGATGCAGAAACATCTCAAAGCCCTGAAACCAACTAACATTGAGGACTTGATTGCTATGAATGCCCTTTATCGGCCTGGGCCAATGGATCAAATCCCAACTTTTGTTCGCAGGAAGCATGGAATCGAACCAGTAAAATATCCACATGAGTTGCTGGAAGGTATTCTGAAACCGACCTACGGAATCATGGTCTACCAAGAGCAGATTATGCAGGCGGCTCAGATTATGGGTGGTTACAGTCTTGGACAAGCAGACATGCTTCGTAGAGCAATGGGTAAGAAGATCGTTGCTGAGATGGAAAAGCACATGGTCATTTTCACCGAAGGCGCTGCGAAAAAAGGTATTGCAGAAAAAGATGCGAAATCTGTTTTCGATTTGATGAAGGAGTTTGCTAAATACGGTTTTAACCGTTCACATGCTGCTGCTTATTCAGTGCTTGCATTTAGAACTGCTTATCTAAAGGCGCATTACCCAGCTGAGTTTATGGCTTCTGTTTTGACCCATAACATGAATGATCTAAGTAAGATCAATTTTTTCTTGAGCGAGTGTAATCGTATGGGCTTAACGGTTTTGACACCCTGTGTTAATGAAAGTGAATCTCAATTTACGGTAACTAAAAAAGGAGCCATTCGTTTTGGAATGGCTGGTATCAAGGGTGTTGGAGGAGCAGCCGTTGAAGGTCTGTTACAAGAGCGTGAAAAAGGAGGAGAATTCAAAAACATATTTGACCTCACGGAACGGGTAAATCTCAAATCTGTGAATAAGAAGTGCCTAGAAAATTTATCGATGGCCGGAGGATTTGACAGCTTTCCCGAGACGCATCGAGCGCAGTACATGGTGCCTGATCGGCGAGATCAAATGACAGGCATAGAAAAGGCGGTGAAGTATGGACAAAATGTACAACGAGAAGCTAACAGTGCCCAAGGGTCTCTTTTCGCAAGTGTTGGAATGGACGATGTCATGATTCCAAAACTCCCAGATGTGGAGCCTTGGTCGACCATTGAAATGCTGAACTTCGAAAAAGAGGTAGCAGGTATTTTCCTGTCTGGCCACCCTTTGCAAGACTATGCTTTGGAGATAAAAAGTTTCGCAAATTGTACTTGCGAATCTTTGCCACGAAGAAAAATGAAATCAGTGGCGATGGCAGTAATCGTGACACAAGCCGATCAGCGGGTCAATAAAAGTGGAAACAAGTTCGGAATATTTACCATTGAAGACGAAACGGGGTCTACGCAAATAGCCTTGTTTAGGGACGATTATGTGCGTTTCCACGGTTACTTAGAAGTTGGAAATCTTTTATTCATAAAAGGGACTTATCAGGCTCGTTGGAATTCTGAAACGGAGTTTGAACTTAAGCTGAAAGACATCATCTTGTTGTCTGAGTTAATAAATGAAGCACGGGGAATTCGATTTGATGTGCACTTAGATGCCATCGATAAGCCTTTTGTCGAGCGCATGGCGAACCTATGTGAATCCTACAAAGGAAAGCTAGTAATGCAATTGCGTGTGAGAGATACTCAAAACAGATTAACAATGCGTTCTACTCAATTTGCACTTTCTCGAAAGAAGAAAATGTTTGAAGAGTTGGAAAAAATACCAGGTTTGCATTACGAATTGGTCAAATAACGGAATAGATAGTGACAGTAAGGCAGGCTATCTAGTTTTCGTGCGGCAATTTTGTCTGCTTTAGACAGATTGACAGACAATGATTTCAGAGGCTGTAGTTAAAGTTTGGCTTTAAGTCGAGAGGTCTTATCTGCTGATTATCAAG
>CALFBW010000321.1 GCA_937951415.1 uncultured Chitinophagales bacterium
CAAAGCCAAAGAGCCCAATGAAGCTTCCTGAACAATGTGAATAGGGTGCACACCTAGGAATGTATTACTCACTTTTCCAGAAGACCCAGCAACTAAATACAAGGTTCCTGCTCCATCGCTGCTTTCTTTAGAGTAAGCACAATCTAGATCTTCCCGTCCGTATCCATCTTGCAAACGCATTTCATCGTTCCAAGAAGAACTAAAACCATAATGCCCTTTGGTGGGTGCTGAGCGCTCATAACTGTGGCTGTGTCCTGTCAAAACCACATCCACTCCGTGCTCTTCTGCTAGTGTCATGAAGTTTTGCCGCATCGTAATTTGGTAGCCTTCGTTGTCACTGTTATGATTGCTAAAGCTATAAGGTGGGTGGTGAAATATGACCACGATCCAATCCTGATCCGTGCTTTCCAAATCATTTTCGAACCAAGTATGCATTGGTCCACCCACGGTTCTGTCGCTGTTTTGACTATCTAGGCTAATGAAATGCACATTTCCGTAATCAAAGGAATAATACGCTTCTGAGCCAGAAGGAACTCCTCCATTTTCACCCGAATGAGGAAAGGCAAACAAATCAAAATAAGCTGCTTCGGGAACAGTAAAGTAGGAATCTACATGATAAAGCTCATGATTCCCAATCGTTGACCAAACTGGAATGTTGTCTAATAAATCGTAATACATTCCAAAAAAGTTCTCGTCGTAATCTTGGACAGAACCGTCTGGATACGCATTATCTCCCAAAGCTAGAATTCCTGTAAATTCCGTTCCAAATTGATCGGTAAAAGCATTTTTCACATGTGCTTGCCCTTGGTCACCCGTTCCGCAATCTCCTATTACCCAAAACAGTAAAGGATCTTTCGATCCCACTACAGGAGCTGTGTGAATAAATCGATCTTCGCTAGCAGCCAATAAGATGCCGTCGTCGTGCTCGACGGAATAATAGTAGCGGGTACTAGGATTCAAATCAGTGATCAATACCTCATGTTCCTCCACCAAATCAGCAGTACTTGCAGAATAATTTAGATTGTTGATGCTTGTCCCATAACGAATAAGAGAGTTAACAGGTAAAGTTGTTCGATACATAATCTTTGCCTGATCCTCAGCTACACTTTGCAAATATGGCTGCCGCAATAATTCTGGAAATCCACGAACCCGGAGGTAAGCATCAAAGCTTGCATCACTCGAATAAGCACTTACTTGATGTAATTCAACAGCAATAATATTACTACCGACTTGCAATAATTCTTCGTCGATTGTAAATATTCGGTAAATACTTTCACTACTTCCACTCACACCACTTACAGCAAAATCATCGTAATTGATCGTTCCCGCTGGCATGTTTTCTCGGTGCACTTCTTCACCGTTCAGATACACAACTGCGCCATCATCACTGCGCAGTCGCAATTCAAGTTCTGGTACATTCCAGGTAGATTCCATCTCAAACTCCTTGATGAAATAATAACAAGAATGTTTGTTTTGACTATTTCCTCCGTAATCTAGAACGGTTACTTCACCATCGCTTCCGTAGCCAAATGGAGCTTCTCCTACTGGCCAATCTGAAAAGTCAAATCCGTCGGATCGCCAATTGGGCCCGAAACTGTAGCCTGAATCGTTGTAGTGCCACGCCGAACCTTGTTCAAAAATGGCAAAAGATTCGGTTTGGGCTTGTAAACAAATTAGCCCCATCAAAAAAAGAAGTCCTGTACATACTTTCCTTATCATACACTTTCTTTTTATCTCTCACTTTCCAGAGAGATTAGTCTAATTGATCGAGAAAGAATCAACTTCGTTTACAGGATTTTCAAGTCCTGCCCCTTGCTTAAAGTCGAGTACTTTCTCCATCGCGATATGCCAGTTCTTCAGAGAGGCTGAGAAAAGAACTGACGCCGCATAAATTATACGCTATACATATCATAAAGTTTTAATTTATTAGAAAATATTTTATGTTAACGCATGATTACATCAACATTATATAATCTCTAAATTCAAATTGGAACTTTCTTACTAATATGGATTTCGCACAGTCATATATACGAACGCCTATGTGTAGTGTTACCGATTTGGAAGAAATGAGGATAAATACCTACGTAAGGAAAGCAAAAGAACAACAATACTCTTCTCTCAGACGCTCAGATAAACGCCCATTTTTACGTAAAAAAGCTCGCCAGAATTTCTCCCAGCGAGCTAGTGCTACTTGTCGATTTTTATTTTGTGAGCCTATCGAATCAAGGTGAGGCTTCCGCTATCTACCTGAGCTTCCATTACTCCATCCTCGTTTTGATAATTGTACTCAAAAACTACGAGATAAACTCCCACGGGAGCTAAATCTCCTGAAGGGGTTAGTCCAAACCACTCAAAACCTGGATCTTTCGAGTGGAACAATTCTTGTCCCCAGCGATTGATCACTTTCATTGAAAAGTTTTCAATGGTGCAATCGATATAACGTGCTCTAAAAATGTCGTTCCGTTGATCACCATTTGGTGAAAATGCCAACGGATATCTTGGTTTGCAAACGTCAGCAACTTCTGTAAAGCTTGCTGTGATGGTGCCACCTTCAAATACTGTAATGGTGGCATTACTTGCTGCATTATCGGGATCTATTACAAAACTACTTACCCAACCATCGAAATCGAATCCTTCTGGAGCAATTGCCTCTAAGTTCAGTATCTGTCCGTGCGATACCGTCATAGTTAAGCTATCTACAACTGGCGTCCCATCAATATTTATGGCTCCATTTTCAGAGCTCAAAATGATGGTTATGTCATAGCTTGCCACTTCAAAATTTGCAGTGATGGCATCTGCGCCAGTTGCAGTATAAGTGAAGTTAGGATCGCTTGAAACCAGATTACCATCAGCATCAAACCATCCAACGAAAGTGAAGCCGTCATTCTCCGAAACCGATAAGTCGAAGGTCTCTCCAGCGGTAACGAATACGGTAAAATCATCTACTAATTCGGTTCCATCGACCGAAATTGTGCCTTCGGTATCTGTACTGTTTATGGTAAAAGACGGCTGTTCGATCCAATGCACGATAATCGTATCTCCAGCATTTACTTCAAACGAAATCTCATTGGAATTTGCATCAGGACTGGGGGTGTTGTTTAAAAACTCCCAACTATCGAATAAAAATCCTTCGTTGGCCAATGCTCCTAAATTAATCGGATCACCTGCTGCGAAATCGTCTACAAAAGGGAGAGCAATTTGAAATCCTCCTAAATAAACATCTCCTCCATCAGGGTTATCCGATAAAATGGTGATGCTGTATTCTATATTAAAGAAGGCCGTAATTGTATCGTTGAATTCACCGCTAAAGCTAATGGCAGGATCGGTATCGGAGGGGCTTGCTGTGTGATTTTGCAATTCCCAGCGATCGAAAACCGCGTTCGCACCTGGTATGGCAGTCAATGCTACATTGTCGGCTGGCTGGTAAAAAACCGAGCTAGGGAAGCTACTATAGAGGGTTCCATTGGCATCAATCTCTCCTGCCCCGGCTGGTTCCACCTGTAATACAATCGTCAGACCCACTGGAACGAAATACGCAATCGCGTTTGTAGTTCCCGCCATTTCGAATGTGATGGTCGCATCTGTGTATGTATTGTTTGCTCCATCTGAAGTCGCAACTTCCCAATGGCTAAACACAAAACCCTCATCAGGTTGTGCTGTTAAAGTGATGTTGATTCCTCCAAAGTACTCACCTGACCAAAAATAGTCTTCGGGTGTGAAAGTATTTATTTCCACTTTCCCTCCTTCTCCTGGATTTACATCCACATTTAACAAATAAGGGCCTTCCACTTCGTAGCAGTCTTCAATGCCTTCATCAATAATTGTACAACGCGTTAAAATGAAGTCACGCAAGTCTTGAACACGTCCTTGCCAACCTGGCACCGATCCACCCCAACGAGCCGTTTGTCTTGACATTTCAGGTTCAATGCGATCAATCATTTCATCCAACAATCCAATCATGTAATCACAAGAAAAGTAGGTGTTGTTCATGTCTGCATATCTGTTAATGTACAGCGCATTGAATTCTTCATTTGCTAGGAGAGCCTCCAACATTTCCGTATGTCCTTCTGGATCACTTACTGAACCTGGTTCATTGAAGCAAGGATCACCGTTTGGGCTGGTATCAGGAATTCCCGTATAATTAACGTAGTGTCCAAAAGAAGCATCCAAATCCCAAAGGACATAACGCCATTTCTTTTTATCACCATCTGGATTGTAGCCTCTCCACCAAGCCGTGTTGAAATTGAGCCAATCCATGCAAACTGCATGTGTATTTAACAACATATAATCTACCAGAGAAGTAACATTCAACTCTCCTTTTACATACTCATAATTGGCAGCAACACTTAGATCGTTTGAAAGCATGTAATTGTACAAAGCATTCCATTCGGTTTGATCTCCGTACTCTGCCCATGTCCCGCCCCAAGTCTTGATGAAATCAATTTCATCTTTACTTTGATTGTAGTAGTATCGAGTAAAATCTCCATCATCTACTTTTTCGCGAATTTCATACAGTCCCCAGTACTCACCATTCAGATACACGACACAAGGCTCGTAAGTACGCTCGTCCATCTTCATGTCTGCCTCATGCGATAATTTATGCAAGTAAGCATCTCTAATGTAGGCTCCATCTTCGAACGGATAATTGTCATTGGCCCCCGCTTTTACGATTATGCGTTGGAATTTCTTGCGGTCTTTTTCTTCGAAAATGGAATCTTGTACTGCGTGATTGATGCCAAATTGATCTCTCGCTATAAAATCGAAACCTCTCTGCGGGTACGCCCAAGAGTCATTTCCATGTTTGTTGTATTCACCAGTAACATCACATCGCTTCGTTCCGTCTTCCATAAAATACTCCAAATGCCCTTCGGGCTCAGCTCCCCAAGATCCATCTTCTATCAATTCCCGAACGCCTTCCCCTCCCGAAACGGACAAAACTTTCAAGTCATGTGGCGCTTCTGTAAAATAGCTGTTTGTGGTAATGTGGCTGTTGGGAATGTTTGAATCACTGCTTATGGCGATTGCTCTCAAAACGGTGTTGCTCGTTATATTGATCGGGCCACTGTATACGGGTGAGCCAGCATTCGGATCAGAGCCATCGGTAGTATAATGAATGTTTACGGCCGCGTCTGGGCTGCTAATGCTAACGTTTACCGAACCGCTGTACCATCCCGCAGTTTGGTCCATTTCTGGAGCACTCGCGTAGACTTCCTTTACGTTTGTATTTGAATTACCTGGCGTTGGATTTTCTGCTACTCCCCAAGTGGCATCACCGTCAGAGATTCGAGCCCAAGCATCGTTTTTTTGATTCGGAATAAATATATTGAAAGACTCTACCAAGGTACCATCCGGCTGCGAAAAAACCACAGCTTCGGTAGTTTTCGTTTGCGTCAATTTAAAATTGGTGTGGTAGTTTCCTCCTCCATCGGTGTCCCTTCCACTACACCAAACCAAAATATGATCCCCTGCTGCCAAGGAGGTCCCAGCAGGAAAAGCCCATTTCATAGGATTATCCAAGCGATCACTGAGAAAGTAACCCGACAAATCAAAAGCTGCTGCTCCTGTATTGTATAATTCTACCCAATCTTCGTTGTCGCCAAAGTTATCGGTGTCCTGACTGTAATTTGCTGCCGACCACTCATTTATTACTACTTGAGCATTTACTTGAAATGCAATGAAAAATAGTAACAGGGGGAGGCATAATGGACGAAATCTATTCATTGGTGTGTCTTTATCGGTAGATCGAAGATAAGGCCCTATTCGCTGCCTCGCGGTCATTAAGAAGTCAGTCATAAATCAATAGTGTCTTTTACTTAACAAGTGTTAGTTTACAATTCTAGCATTGATAAAAGTTCGTCTGTTATGCGACAGTCACTTGAACCTTAACTACTGCAAGAAAGCATGGAACAACCAGCTTTGTGTCTCGCCCACTCAGGTCGCTTTGCGAACCATTCTTCTTTATTACTTTGTTCACTGTACGGATGCGCTAGTAATTGCATAAACTCCTCAAGCAATCTGTTGTCTCCTTTGTCTGCTGCATCAATGGCGAGCTGCGCCATGTAATTCCTGAAAACATACTTAGGATTCACCAAATTCATCGAGGCTTTCCGCTCTTTGTCTGTCCGAGTTTCTTTTTGTAATCTTGTCTTATATCGTAAGAACCAGTCCTGCCACTCCTTCAGAATATTTCCTTGCAGGGCATTTATATTGTAAAAAGCTGGAGCGCATACTTTCCAATCATCCTCTTGGTCATTAAAGGCTTCCTGCGAATTTTCTCGCTTGAGATTTGCCAACAATCGATAAAAGATGGTCATGTCGGTCTCCGTCCGGTGCAGATTCTTGTCTAAGTCAATCACCAATTGAGTATCACCATCCAAAGCCGTCTGCAATCCAAGTTTCTCCAACATCATCTGAAACTCCTTTTCTGGATAAGTCTTTTGGTAATTCAGTAGAATAGCTTCCAGTGCTTTGTCATCATTTATTAGCAAAACCAAAGCATTGGCCAATTGCACCAAATTCCAAAGGCTGATGTTGGCTTGGTTTCCGAAACGGTATCTCCTATTTCTTCGGTCGGTGGTGTTGGGCGTCCAGTTGTTATCGTAGCCCTCCAACCAACCGTACGGACCGTAGTCAATGCTGAGACCTAAAATGGAAAAATTGTCGGTATTCATAACGCCGTGCACAAATCCCACCCGTTGCCAAGCGAGAATCATTTCCATGGTTCGATCAGCTACCTCTTGAAAGAAGGCCAAATACACTTCTTGTGAAGGGGCTCCTAAATGCGGATAATGTTGTTTGATCGTAAAATCAAGTAACTGCTGCAATCTTTCCTTATCCTGACGTGCTGCGAAAATTTCAAAATTACCGAAACGAATAAAAGAAGGACTCATGCGACAAACCACTGCTCCTTTTTCATAGGCCGCATTTCCGTCGTACATCATATCCCGCAACACTTCGTCTCCCGTTGTCGCTAAAGACAAGGCTCTCGTGCTTGGAACTCCCAAGTAATGCATTGCTTCAGAGCAAATGTATTCGCGAATGGAAGAGCGCAGCACTGCCAATCCATCGGCTGAACGAGAATAGGGTGTTGGACCAGCGCCTTTTAATTGCAAGGCCCAAGATTGACCTTGGTGCTCTACTTCCGCCAAATTGATGGCTCGACCATCGCCTAACTGTCCGGCCCAATGTCCGAATTGATGCCCTCCATAGCACATCGCATACGGGCGGCTGTTGGTGAATACTTCGTTACCGGTAAATATTTGCAAAAACTCCTGCGAGTTTAAATCTTCTTGGCTCAAGCCAATGCACTTTGCAGCCGAAATCGAAGTGTGCAGCATCTTAGGAGCTGCTGTTTTTTGTGGACGCACCCAAGAGAAACAAGCTTCTTGTACTTGTCGTCTAGTGTTCGCTTCGTTGACATCGGCTGGAAGCAATTGACTAAATCGATTGTTGATGTGAAGATCCAAGCTGCTTATCTTTTTTATGGAGTAATAAATACTAGAACAAGCTCAATGGGTAAAACAATAAAAACGCAAAAGAGTTTCGAATTTTGATTTCAATAAAAGAGCAATTAATCTAAAGCATCCTTGATCTCTACTATTCGCCGGGCAATTTTCGGATAATGTATGGCAAGATCATCGAACTTAGCTTCTGTTCCATGCAAATCTTCATTGTAAACTATTCCTAAGTCATCCTCTTTCTTGTCGGCAGCTAATTCAATAAAGTTCTCGTCTTTGTTTTCGTGCTTCAGTGAATAAGCATCTTCTGCCACATATAGTAATCCCTCCCCCCAGGTATTGGCGATATCTACATGAATATCGACAATGGCCTCGATGTTCTTTTTTATTTTGTCTAAAAAATCTTTGCCTTGCAATACGAGCCAGCAACGGAAATAGACGAATCCTTCATCGGAGATCAAGTTGTCGAAATCGGGTAATCCGTTGACCAAGTAGAATTCATTCTCTAGCATGATGCACAGGTCCATGATGCTTCCCAATTCGAGATTCACCAACTCTTGTCGTACTTTCAATTCAAAATCCACTATTTCATCGACCGATGCTGTCGAGAGCGCTTCGATCAAAGCCACAATTTGTCCGTCGTTATCGTCGGTGGTTTCTTTAGCCGATTTCGAATGCTCTATTAGGTCCCAAAATTTTTTCAATCCTCGTGTTTTATTAGGGTGGAAAATTACTGACTATTATTGAAATGAATACTGTTTGTTTTGTGGTCGATTGATGGTGGAAGAGATATGTCGCTCCGCTGGAGCTTTTGTTAGGGGATGGATTTAAGGCTAGTGACATTTTGCCACGCTGTGGCGGGAGGAGCGATTGAAATTTTCTGCAGCGGTTAGTAATATTCTGCCACGATATGGAAAACGGAGCGATTGGAATTTTCTGAAGCAGTTGGTGCTATTTTGCCAAGATGTGGCGGGAAGAGTGATTAAGATTTTCTGCAGCGGCTAGTAATATTCTGCCACGCAACGGCGGGAAGGCGAAACTGGTATTTTGATGCAGGCAATAAATTGGAGTGACAAGATTTTTCATCCTCAAGTATTTATTGCAAAATATCAAATGAACAAAATGGAAAAAGAATAGGGACAGTTGTGACATATCAACGACAATCAAAAAGATCCGTCTAGATGTTCCTTTATATATTTCAGTGCAGCCTCTTTGCTTTTAAATTCTCCTATTCTTGTTTTGTTCGCTCTGATATCGTCAAATACATGTAGTACAAATGCTTTAAGCTCTGTCTGTACTTCTTCATTTAGTGTTAGGGAGTCATCATTTTTTGGAACAACAATAACATTGTGATCTATATCTTCTTCACCTTTGCTTTCGTCCCATGACTTTTCGAATTGCTCCATTAAGCCAATGACTTCCACTTCAATAATTTCTCCTGTTTTGAGGGGCGTTTTTGTCAGGACATATGCATCCACATTGTCGCCGTCTTCAGCAGTCGTATTTAAGATAAAGCCGTATGGAAACGGATATGCTCTGGCCACTTTTATTCGCTCTTGAAACTCCAAACGTTTTTCATCGAACAAATTCTTCCAGTGAGAACCTGCTTGATTTTCAATAAAAACTTTCACCTATATTTATTAACATAAAAAACTTTCCGCACAGTTGCAAATACCAAAATTACTTAGAATCGTCTTGTCTATCTCTCTTTAAAATTAAAAATTTATCATCCATTACGTTTCCAGCAAAGATTAAGTCCTTGAAAACAGCAGCAACAGAGGCACCCGACATTTCCTTTCCATCATTGGTAAAAACGCTCTCCACCGTAAAGTCTCCTTTATCTCGATAAGTGATCTTAATAATTTCCGAGGGCGCCGTTTCTTTCATTCCATCTGAATAAGCATTAAATCTCAAGAGGCTTGGATGGGCGCCGATCCACAAATTCCCCTCGAAATCAAATTCAACATTATCTACTCCTGTTCCGCAAGGAATGTCTTCAACGAAAGCCAAGGAACCATCTTCATTTCTCTCATAGACTTTCACTAAAAAACTTCTTGGGGAAGCAACAAAAAGCAAGTTTCTTTCTGCATCGAAATTTATTCCGTTAGCAAAGGCAATTCCATTAGCAACTTCTCGATAATTATTGCCATCAAAATACACCACATTGGAAATCGCCAAGCCCAAATATTCTTCTAGTAATTTTCCTGCACCCTTTACGTATTTATGATCGTTCGTAAAATAGAAACGGTTCTGATCGATCATGACAAGATCATTTGGGCTAATCATGCTGGAATGCTTGAGGGTTTGTATATGCTTCATCCTTTGTCGTTCTAATTCGAACACCTCAATAAAATGGCCATCCATCGTGTGATTTATTGCCATTACACAATAGCTACTATCTCGCTTGAAGAAAGAAATTCCATGAGGAGCAAAGGCTTGATCAAAAGAGTCGGTTAAAGGAATTGAGGCAAAACTGTTTGACTTTAGATCAATCATGTACAGCCCTCCTTTTTCTTGTTCTTTTGGCGGAAAACTCAATCGCTTTGTTGCAGAAATTAATGCGAAGCTGTCTTCTACACTAATCATGATATCTTCTGCTCCGCTCAATGGAATTCGCTCCAAAATTTCACCTCTGAACTGATCATCCACCGTTCGAAAAAATCCGGTAGAAAGTAAAGTGTAAGCCACAAAAGCAAGTACAATTGTGAAGATGAAGACAAGCAATACTTTGAGAAAGCGCATGAGTGTTCCGTTTATTTAGATTTCAATATCAAGTTACAGAAGAAATTCTCAATATTTTCTATCTAAAAATTGCTTTTATAGTTGGGACCTACTGCCACACATGTCTTTCAAGAATTACATTTATTGCAAAACTTTCAATTTGCAAAAAAATAAACTATTGCAAGTAAGTCCCATCGGGTAGAACCGTTGGGAACTTGTATTGCGGATCGGTCAATAATTGATAGACAGCTGCGTCTTGAGCCTCCACTTTGTCCTTAGTATTCAACTTCCACTCTTGCTGGATGTCATTCAATCGATTTTCTTGCGCCCCTAAAATTGATGTCAATGCCCAGTAATGGTATTCGGTCACCATGCAATTGTACTCACAAGTACTATCGTCGTAAGTGTACCATGCTCCTTCAGGATAGCTGTCAGGAATAGAAGTAAATTGTCCACCTCTTGCAATATCCATGGCATCTGCAATTTCCGTACCTGTCGATTCTCCAAATACATTGGGGTATACGAGTGAATATCCCGCCGCGGTAATTATGTGTAATACCTCTTCTAATGAAGCATCAAAAGAACCCATAAATCCATTGGAAACGTATGTTGGATTTGTTTCATCGTTGCCTAAGTCTTGTCCCATTCTTCCTGAAGGAGGTTCGGTCAAATCATCTTCACTTTTCCACATCGTTAAAAAGGCTTTCTCCGCTACCATTCGATCCACTACCGCTTGGTTGTCTGGGCTGCCATCTTCATCGTTGTCGAGGTATTGTGCCATAATATTGGCAGCATGTAATAATTTTGCATCTTCTACCTCAGCAGCAGCATAAATATCGATCCCAAAAACCACCACTTTGCGGTTGGCTTTCGTGAGCCCAGTATCTCCATGCGGGATAATAGTAAAATTAGGATTATTGCCTGGATCAATATTTTCAGCTGGGGTGACGGAATCATCGCTACCACAAGAAGCCATTAGCAATAAAAGGTTAAACGAGAAAAATAGCTGCAAAAATTTCATGAAAAAGAAAGTATTTTGGAATAAATGGTTCACGTCTCTTTCAACGACATTAGTAATGATTTCTATTGCCTTTGTGAAAAACTATTACTGCTCTTGAATCCCTTCCTTTCGAAACTTATCAAAGCCTTTACAATAAGATTCTTCACTAAACATTTCCTAGCAATCTTTCTACCACCTTCGTTGCCAGTAAACCATCTTCAAAAGTAACTACATTACTCTCCTTACCTTCTATTGCTTGATAAAAAGCATCAATCATTTTGAAGGTAGAATTTGAAGTCTTGCTGGAATTTTTAAAATCTCCCGAGCTGACAAAAGATTCTTGACCCATTTTAACAGTCAATTTGTTCCAGTCTTTTAATTCTATGGAGCCCTCCGTTCCGTAAATTGTTAATCTTAAATCGGTTTCCTGATTTACATCCGTAATTCCATTAAAGACTACTTTCACACCATTTTCGAGTTCACCCAAAGCTATCAAGCCCGTTTCACATTTACTTTCATCTTCTGGATATTCCACAAAAGAGTGGATGTTATTGATGGGACCGAAAGTGGTTTGAATTAGATGAATAAAATGCGTAAATACTTCTCGCACAAAACCTCCTTCTTCTCTAGAAGCAATCCAGGCATTTTGTTGCCAAACTCTTGGCCATACAGGATAGAGCACAGACAAGTCGATTCGCTTTAATGCCCCGAAGGACTTAGCTTCCAATAGCTCTTTTATTCTGTCATAGGCAAAGCCATAATGCAGTGGAAAATTCATGGCGTGGACTATTTGCGTTTCAATTGCCACTTCATGCATTTCCTTCGCTTCTTTAATTGTTCCTGCCAGCGGCTTTTCACATAAAATGTGTTTACCAGCCCGCATAATTTTAATGGAAAAATCATGATGAAGCTTCGGAGGGACTGCCAAATAAATAGCATCGATATTTTCATCATTTATGAGTTCTTCCGCATTATTCGCCATTATGATTCCGTAACTATTTTTTATTCTCCGCATTCTAGCAGCATCAATGTCGAATCCTCCCCGTAAGTCTGTTTTGGGATGTTTCAGAAAGGTGGGTATTATTCTTCCGGCGATGCCACCTAATCCTATGATGCCTAGTCTTATCTTATTCATCTAATGCGTTTATCGACTTTTATTTTTTAAGCTAATTATATTGCTAGCGATTCCTAGCTCCCATTCATTTCCAATGCGCTAAAGAGAAAATTTTACCTGAATCGCAATTTGCATTTCAACGATTTCGCCAATCCTCTTTCCTGGTCCAAATTTCACAAGGCGCACGACTTTTATTGCCTCTAAGTCTGCTTGCTTCGAGATCCCTCTTTTTACTTCGGCGTCCTTAACATCGCCTTCTAAATCTACAACACAAGAGACAAATACTGTCCTTTCAAGACATGCAAATCTTGGATAAAGAAGGTGCTTTTTGATAGAGACCTTCATTTCCAATCCATCCTCGTCAAATAATTCGGGCATAACTTCCGATTTAACAATAGTGATCGAGGAGTCCACCAAAGCTGTATCCTAATTTTCCTGTTCTTCAAATTCTTCATCAATTGAAACAACTACTCCC
>CALFBW010000322.1 GCA_937951415.1 uncultured Chitinophagales bacterium
GATGGTCTTATATAGTATTGCCATTTCTTTGCGGGCTGAAAAGTTCGTTCCAATTCGCTTAATGTTGACTGGTGCTTTCTCCGAAAACCTACTTTTATTGCCAAAAGATTGAGTCCTAAATTGGGTTGACGGGTATTTGCATTACTAAAATGTATGGCAGAAATAGAACTCAAAATGCTCCAGCGGCCTTTGCCATGATGTTCCCATCCAAATTCCAGTCGCGTATAGTTATTTATTGCTGTACTAATAGCATTGTTGGTGGGGTTTTCCAATTCGTTGAACCGCTTCGTTAGGTAGGCAAAGCCAAAGCCGAACTTCAAATACATTGTCCTCCGCTCCCGCTTTTTCCAATGCCATCGCATAAAGGGCAAAATCCCTACAGCAGATCCGAATATATCGGTGTTTCCGAATCGAGTATATCCTGTGCTGATCCCAAGGTCCGGATAGCTCATCATTTTATGCCAGGCCTTTTTACCTGATACCTGTTTACTCCAATCAAGCTCCAGCATTCCGCTGAATTGATCCACTTCTGCCAAAAAGTAGGAACGGTGCGGCATGATTCGCGCGAGGTTTCCCGAAATTTCCCAATTCGAAGGAGAGTTTGGGACTTTCAATGTATCTGTTATAACGTCAGCAATAACAGTAGTCACTTTGGCTTCGGCATTTATTACTGAAACAAAAGTGCAAGCAAGTAAAAGGAAAAAGGCGATTGGTCTATTCTTCAGCACAGGACAAAGAAATGTTTTATTGAGCGCAAGTTCAAATGAAATCCTTTGTGTTCTTTATCGAGACACCACTAAATAAGGTAAAAAGCAATCAACTAACTCTTTATGAGCGTCGAAACGCTCTAGACCATCTCTCTTTTGCGAGGAAAATGCTTCTTTCTCAAATAGTAAGATCAAAAGACAAAATCGGCATTTAAACCTTTACCACTCGTGAACTATCAATCCTATACGTACTTTTGAGCTTCAGTCAATAAATATTTGAACATTGGGTCGTTTTACAAAATTAAGTTTAGTTGTAATTGGTGGGTTTTTACTGATTACTGTTTTGCAGATGGGTGCTGCTCATGCCTGGGGATTCTGGGCACATCAGCGTGTTAACCGTTTAGCTGTATTTACGCTGCCGCCAGAGATGATTAGTTTCTATAAGGAACATTTGGAATTCATTACTGAACATGCAGTGGATCCTGATAAGCGGCGATATGCCGTAGATGATGAAGCGCCGAGACATTATATAGATATAGATCATTATGACGAATGGCCTTTTGATCAAGTACCGCACGAGTGGGAAGATGCAAAAGCGAAGTATTCAGAAGACACCTTGAATGCTTGGGGAATTGTTCCTTGGCATATTGAAGTTGTTTTGGGTAGACTGACTAGGGCCTTTGAGCAGGGAAACACAAAACGAATCTTACAATTATCGGCGGACCTCGGGCATTATGTAGGTGATGGCCATGTTCCCTTACATACTACAGAGAATTACAACGGCCAATTGACTGGCCAAAAAGGTATTCATGGATTTTGGGAATCACGAATTCCTGAATTGTACGGAGAAGATTACGATTATTGGACAGGCAAAGCAGAGTATATTGATGAGGTGAATCCTCATATTTGGAAGTTCATCTTGGAAAGTGCCAAATTGGCTCCCGAGGTTTTGGAGTTGGAGCGGGTTCTAAATAATGAATGGCCAAGCGATAAGAAATATAGTTTTGAGCAGCGCGGTCAGGGAATGATGCGTGTTTACAGTGAAGAGTATTCAAGAGAGTATTCCAATCGAATGGACAATATGGTGGAAGAGCGCATGCGCTCAGCGATTATTGCTGTGGGATCTTTTTGGTTTACTGCGTGGGTGGATGCTGGACAGCCAAAATTGAATGATTTGCCGGAAGTTACTTGGACCGAAGAGGAATTACAAGATATGAAGGCTTTGGATCAAAAATTTCAAGGTGGAAAAATAAAAGGCCGCGAACATAGTCACTAGGCTTGTTATTGAAATTGGGGAGCTTCGAAGCTCGAATGATTCTACTGTTGCTCCGATATGGCCATAAACTGATAAAGGCTAGAACGCAAAGCTGTCAAAACTTGCTCTTCAAGTGTTACAGTTCTAAGTTCTAGTGGCCAGCGGTAAAAGCTCTCTAAGATTTGAGAGACTGTAGAAGGTTTGGAAAAGTCTTGCTTTTTCTCCATGTCTTGTAGCGCTGCTCCCAGTTCTCCATAGAATGCAAGTTCAGAGTCTTCCAAGCCCAAATACTCCTTTTCCTTCATTTTATCTAAGAATTCTCTTCCTGATAAAAACAAAAGTGCCTTTAATCTTGCTGCACTTGCTGTTGACTGCTCTCCAGTTATTCGTAAAAAATCCTGCGCCCAGTCGAAAAATCCTAAGTAATATTTGATTTCTTTTTCACGTCGTGGAGCCGATAAGGAGGCAAAATATGCTGCAATTTCCAGATATTCTTTGCGGTGCTTAAATGTAGTTGCTTCAAAAGCCCAGTTTTCATACAAACTTGATAACAATCTAAGTTGCTCCAATGACATGGTAGCCTCGGACTCTTCCAGTGAAACCCCCGCAATCTTTTGTTCATCAATAATACAACTGTTCAGAACGATTGATTCTTTTTGATAAAATTTATCTACCAAGACATGATATTCACGTTCTGTATTAATCGGGTATACAGTGAATTGATTACCAACAGGAACATGCAAAAGGGCAAAATACTGGGGCGTATTACGACATGTTGCACAATACCAACTTTGGGATAGTTGGATATCTTGAAGTCTGCCTGAATCTTGCAAGCATTTAGAACAGTAAAGTCCCTCTTTTGCCCATTCTTCCGGCAGAGCGTCAGGCTTAAAGAGATCAAGAATCAAAGCCCGTTCCTGACTGGTGGCATCCGTACGATTCGAACGAATGATTTTTGACAAACATCCATTTTCATCAGATTCCAAGACTTGCACAGGCAAACGCTCACCAACTTGAAAAAGCTGTTCCAGATTATGACCATTGCTTTCAAGCTGATCTCTGCGAACCAAAACCCTCGGCAATCCTTCGACTTCAAAAAAGAGCCCTATTTTATTGCTAATAGAGCAAAGTGTGGCCAAGTACATTTCATTCTTGGCAACCATGCCAGGCGGACAAGCTTTATTTAATAAATACTCCTTGCGATCAAAATTCAAAAGCAAACCTTGATCTTCTTGCGACTGAATTTCCTTCAGAATCACTTTTATTTTTTCACCAAGAGCAAAAACTCTTTCTGGCTCATTGACCAAAACCAATGACAGATTTTCCAGCAAGACAAAACCTTGCTCCTCTCCTAGTTCTACAAGAATTCGGTCTTCCTCAATAGAGCTTATCTTCACATCATAAACTTCCCCGACAGTAAGATTCACCTCTCCATTGCTCTCCGTATCTTGCACTTTGATTTCCAAGCAAAGCAATCCATTATTTCGATCGGCCTCCACAACTTCCACGTCAACATATCCATGTTTACCTGTCTTTTCACCCTGTAAATTCAAGAAATAATCATAAGCCAACATTTTGCCCTTGATAACATTTTGATCGAAACGAATGTTGAGCAGACGCAGCATATCTCCTTTATAGACCAAATGCTCTAAGTCAGGTAGCTTTATCGATTGACTAGGTCCCTTTAAGGAAGTTTTAAAAGAAGAATAGCTAGAAAAATTCAATCTTTTTAGCACTCTAAATAGGTACTTACTTTCGGACTTCAACAAAGATATTCCAAGGCGATTAACTGCAATTCGCTCTCGGGTTTCAAGTATAAGGTTAGCGTAGCTATGCAAGAAGCTCACTAAAGGTGTTCCACAATAAGTAGGATTTACTAAATCTGAAAAGCGCAACAATTCAAACTGGGTTTGGCAAAGGGCCGCCAATTGTTCATTGCCTATAAAATTGTCTCTCCGCTCCTTTGAAAACAATGGTAATTCATCAAATCCACTTTGTTCCAGAAGGAGTTCTATATGCTGTTCAAGTAAGCATTTATAAAACACATAAATAGAGCGCCAGTCTTCTTGGGTAAAATGGAAGTAAGCTTTCTCATAAATAGCTAATGTGTCAATCGCATCTGGCTGTTTATTTTTCACATAATAACGCGCGATTTTTAGCATTTTTTTGCAACGATCCAAAGACAAGTGCTCACGATGTACAACCGCCTTTACAAAGTCCTGCGCTTCTCCTTCCTCAAAAAGATCAATACATTCTAGCCAATTCTGTACCTCAAGAATGTCTTCCTTCGATTGCTTCACCAAATTGGCTCTTTCTTCTGCCGATTCTAAGGAGTATCGAAATTCCGATTGGACAATCCATTGCTCTAATAAAAGCGCCACTTCCGTGTAAACCCTCGCTTCTTCCAAGTCTCCCTCATCAAAGAGGATTGGGTATATTTTCTGGATATAGTTAGAAAAAACTTTGATCCATTTATTATCAAATGCGCGATAATAGCTCAGAATCGTATTGACATCCTCTTGGAACAGGTCTTCTTCCCCAGTATCCCAAAGTGGGTCAAAAACTTCTCCTTTAAGCGATTTAAATGGAATGATGTCTAAAAACGAACGAAAGTATTTTAAATCAAGATGCCCGTTATCGGTTTGTCCCAGATAATAAAGTTCTGTTTCTAGTTTTCCCTGACTTTCTAAGAATTTCTTAAATTCTGGAGGAAGACTGATTTTGTGC
>CALFBW010000323.1 GCA_937951415.1 uncultured Chitinophagales bacterium
TTTTGATCTACAAAAGCTTTCTTTTCTGTTCTTAGAATTTCGAGTAAATCTACATATCCAATAATATTATTGGAGTTACCAAAAGCGGGATAATCTGACCAATCTCCACTAGGACGCTCTTCTAATAAGTACACCTCCTCAGGAAATAATTTATTGTAATTCCCAAGCGCTTCTTGATGTTCTAGATAGACCAATTTTGGACTTGAATAATAAATACCAGCTGCTTTTGAAAGCGCAGGAATTACCAAAGCGCCATAGGGGTGACTAGCGGAATTTTGATCTTTCATTATATTTATTAAGCGAAGATTCCCGAAAGCAGCTGGAACGGTTTTGCGATAGTCTTTATTTATTGATCTTAATATGTAATTTCGACCGTTCGCGATTTCCATGCGCAAAGAATTGGAAGCCATTCCACCCCCCTTTTTTATGGGTGTCAATCCCCCTAGCGTATTCGCCAAATCAATGACAGGAACTTGAACCGGTGTGGTCCACATTTCTCGGTATTGTTCTCCTAGGAAAAAGCGCTTTAAAGGACCAGCCCCAAAATTATCGTTAGCGGCAATCAAAGTATCTTGTTGAGATACGGGCGGATAGTTAATGGGCTCTTCGACAGTTCCCGCTCTAGGCGCACGAATTTGTTTTCTGAATTCTAAAACAGGTGCACCTCCTCCTTCTGGAACCGTATAGATTTCTAGCCAAGATTCAAAGTCTTCGTAAAATTGAACCCGAGCAAATCCCCTGGCTTGACGTACATAATCTGCAGGTTTTCCTGCGCGTTGAAATTGCGCTTTCCCTCCCGCTCCACTGACCAAGTATTTCAATTTGTCCTGATCAAAATATTGTAAACCATGGTCATGACCAGCAGCAAAAAATACATTCAAGCGCAATTTTTTGGCCATGTCGCGAATGCCGTACATCAGCTCTTGATTTTTCGCATTCGTCACATCTTGCGGATGTCCTGTGACAGAACGATAAATAGGAACCAATGACCCTAGCCCTGGAAGAGGAATCCATAGATTTTTGTATTCATGCATGGGGAATAAATGATGGGCTACTGAAAAATTTCCACCATGAGTCCCATTGGTTTCAATTGGGTGATGCATTAATACCACAATTTCACGGTTCTTATGCGTAAGAAATATTTCCTCCATTCGACTTAATAAATCACCACGGGTTTTTATTTCGCAACCTTGATTTATTTTTTTCTCCTTACTCCAATCTTGTAGCCACCATTGCGTATCTAGAAAAACGAAAACCAGTTCCTTATTTATTTTTAAAACTTTTGGATCACCGCAACCATGACCCGGATACATGTGTACTTTCTTTTTGTCATCAGGGAAGTATGATTCTATATAATTTTCCTGTCGCTTGATGGCTTTCAATCCACCCTTTTTCATTTTATTCCAATCGTGATTTCCAGGAATGAAATAGGACTTGCCCTTAAAATTCCGAACAAGTTCCAATTGAGCATTTATGATAGCTTCTGCATGTGCTCGTTCTTCAGTGTTCTTTTTCGGTAAACCCGCTGGATAAATATTATCTCCTAGAAAAACAAGACTTGATTCGGCACTGCTAGCTTCCACCATCGACTTCATAGCAGAGACAACATGATTTTCTCCACTTGTTTCATCGTCGATTTCTCCCGTATCTCCTACAAGAAAAAGGGTGTGTACTAATTTCTTATCAGACGCCTTTTTGTTCTCCTGCCAATTGATGTTTTCACTACTATAGAAGGCTTTTTTTGCTGTACCACAACCAACGCAAAATAGAAGTATGAAAAGGAGATAGACAGCTTTCGTAGTGTATGTCATTTTGCGATTTTTAAGGATGTGTAAAGTACTAATATATGGCGGTAATTGATTGCGCCCTGCATTTCAATAAATGCCAGAGAGGATTTCTACCAACGAGTGAGGAAAATTAGTAAAAGGTTTTCCAAAGTTGGACTCAGGTTCTATTTATCTAATCTCACGAATTAAGCCTTCTTGCGCAACGGAAGCAAGCAATTGCCCTTTTCGGTTAAACAAGCTGCCGCGCGAAAGTCCTCGACTGCCAGAAGCACTTGGAGATTCTGTGGCGAAGAGTAGCCAATCATCCATTCGAAAATCGCGGTGAAACCACAAAGCATGATCTAGACTTGCTAGAAATGAATTGCTGCGTCGTAACTTCTTCATATGAGGAATTAGTGCGGTGGTCAACAGATTGTAATCAGAGGCATAAGCCAGCAATTGATGTTGAACGGCTAAGCCAACTTCGAGCTTTTCTCGAGATTTCATCCAAACATGCCTATTGGCTTGACAGTGTTGCTCCTCAGCAGAAAAGAGGTTTTCCACGGGCCTAAATTCAATGGCGTTTGGATGGGAAATAGTCAGTCGACGATACAGTTGAGGATCGCTTTCTTTCAGGTGTTTTACTTGTTCATAATCTGGCAACAATACTTCTGGGGGTAAGACATTGGGAATTGAGATTTGATGATCAATGCCTTCTTGCCGTTTTTGAAAAGAGGCAGACATGTTGAAGATCGCGCGATCTTTTTGAAAAGCTACCACTCTACGAGTCGTGAAGCTGCCGCCGTCCCGAATTGTATCAACTTCGTGACGAACAGGTTCATGAATATCTCCAGGCAAAATGAAATAAGCATGCATCGAATGGGCAAAGCGATCTTTTACTACTGTTTGATAGGCAGCATGCAGTGCTTGTCCCAGTACTTGACCACCAAAAATGATTCCCCAAGGAGTCATGTAATTAATGCCCGTAAATGTGCGATCATCAATTCGTTCTAGATGTAGTAAATTAAGTAGTTCTTGGGCGGTGCGCATGTGGATTAAACTTAGGTCCTGAGAAGAGTAAAGTCATTTACTGGCTCAATTTAGCGAATATTCGCTAAATTCGTGTCCGCAACGCACACGCTAATAAACAGAAGCATGGAAACCATCAGAATTGAAGCTAAGGGAGATTACAGAATTGTAACCATTGACAATGGGAAAGTGAATGCTTTCAACACTGCCTTGGCCAAGGAGCTAAGAGAAGCCTTTGACGAATTGGAAAAGGACGAGTCAGTAAAGGGAGTCATCTTATCTGGAAAACCCCATTGCTTCAGTGCCGGCTTAGATGTATTCCATCTTTTTTCTGGCGGAGAAGAAGGTGTTCGTGGATTTTGGATGGAATATTTACCAATGCTTCAGTCATTGGTGCGTTTCTCAAAACCTTTCGTTTGTGCCATCACAGGCTACGCTCCCGCGGGAGGTACAATACCTGCCCTTTGTGCGGATTACCGCATCATGGGAAAAGGCCCTAAGCATGTTATTGGAATGCACGAGTTCAAGATGTCATTTCAAGTGCCTGAGCTAATGTGTGACATCTATGCCTACCAAATGGGTGAACGAGTAGCTTGGAAAGCCATTCAGCAAGCAACCCTATATAATAGCGATCAAGCGGTAGAAGTAGGCTTGGTCGATGAGTCTGTCGAAGTAGAAGAAGTTTTGCCGAGGGCTGAAAAGTATTTGAAAAAATTGATGAACGTCTATACACCCGTTTATGCACGTTCAAAGAAGTATTTCCGAAAAGACCTTCTGAAATTAGTGGACCGTGATTTTGAAGAAATGCTAGATCCTATTGTTGAGAACATGCAAGATCCAGTAGTACAGCAAACGGTGCAGTTCTTCTTGGCAAGCTTGAAGAAGCAGTAAGTAAATAAAATATCAATACTTTCAGAAATAATTGAAAGTTTTAAATTCTTGCTTTATCTTTGGAATAGATTAAAGCAAGAAACATGTATCGTAAACTTCTAAAAGCCGATTTAGCCGTTCAATTAGGGTTGCTTCCGCTCCTTGTTGTACTATTGGCAATGGAAGGAGGATCACCAGAGGCGCTAGTATATGCCATACCAATGGCCGTCATGATGTATCTGTTTTTGATTGGCGTTTTTAATTTTGTAATAAATACAATTCGAGTCATCCTTCGGGGAGAAATGTTCCATAAAGTCGGGACTTGGCGCTGGAA
>CALFBW010000324.1 GCA_937951415.1 uncultured Chitinophagales bacterium
GGGGAAATCCGAATGCAAGTGTCACAGGTTTAGTATTGCAAGAATTAGATGTAGATGGGAACTTACTGTTTCAATGGGCGAGCTGGGATCATTTCGAATTCACAGATGCAGTTAGAGCAAATTTAACTAATGAAGCTTTTAGCTATGTACATGGAAATTCAATAGAATTCGGACCAGCGGGTAATATTATTATTAGTTGTAGGGCTATGGACGAGCTTACAAAAATTAGTTATGAGACGGGAGAAATTATCTGGCGATTAGGAGGGAAGAACAATGAATTTTTATGGATAAATGACGATGACCAATTAAATGCACAGCATGATGCTCGATGGACACCGGAAGGAACTCTAACCATTTTTGACAATGGAAATTTTCGATCGCCTCCTAGAGCCCGCGGAATAGAAATACAGCTGGATGAAATAAACAAAACAGCAGAAGTGATTTATGAATTCGGCAGAGATATTAAATCGCAGGCGATGGGCAGCTTTCAAAAGTTATCAAAGGGAAATTACTTAATAAACTGGGGACTGGTTACAGAAGGGGAAGCTCCAAACTTAGAAGAGATAGATACGAACGGAGAGGTAGTGATGGATTTCGCTTTCGATGTATCTCAGCAGATTTACAAAGCTCGTCTATTAGAATTAGAAGAAGAGATAACAGGAATAAATGACTATACAAGTCCATTCTCATTTCGTGTTTATCCGAATCCCGCAGACGAATACATTACGATCTCCAATCCAAGTGAAATCATAATAAGCCAATACGAGATCCTAGACCTTCAAGGAAGACTTATTGAGCATGGGACATTCGAGAAGCAATCTTCACGAATCTCCATTGATCATTTATTGAAGAGTTACTATTACCTCCGCCTTTTTAGTGAGGATAGGGTGGTTTTGGCTACTGAGAAGTTCTTGATTCGTTAAATCAATTTATTCCATCACGAAAAAAGAATCCTAAAAGGCTGGCATTATTTTAAAATAAGGAAAGTCGTTCAACTGGCAAAGCCCGACGGGGTGATATTATAAAGGATTCTTTAGGGATTTCAATATTCCCACTGAATTCATGACCTTAAAGGATCGACTCTGATGCACGAACTGACTGCTACGTTCCAGAAATGCAAAAGGATCCGCCAGTCCTTTATCTTTCAATTTTATCCAAAATCAACTTCTCAAAAATCTGATTGCCCTTCTTGTCCTGCACATGTTTGGAATTTTCTAATAATAGAAAATCCTTTAAGGATGGAAAGAGTTGCTGAGCCCTTTTCCGCATTTTGCTACCTGGGAATAAGATATCATTCTTCCCGGCAAGAATGGTAATAGGAGTTTTAATCAATTGTGCTTCTTTCTTGTCAATTACAGGGACGGCCGTAAAATCCATATCAAAATGCAAAAACACTTTAGACAGGAAGTTTACAGCAAACTCATCTCTATCCGTGAAAACAACAGACAGGAATTTTTCGATATATTTCATTTTATGCGTTCGCATATAGAGTTGCATAGGAATAAAGACCCGGAATAATGCCTTTAAAGGATTGCCATTCACGATGTAGGCAGGAGCAGCTAAAAAGGCGGATTTTATTTTATCACCCTTATAGGTGAGTGTTTTTAAGATAACGAGACCACCAAAAGAAAATCCTGCCAATACCACTTGATTTAATTCTAATTGATCAATGATTTCATTAATCCATTCGCCATAAGAAGCATCTTTCATACTCATTCTAGTGCCAGCACTTTTGTTTGGTTGACCTAGAACATCTATGGCAAACACCTGGAAATGCTTTCGCAAATTCGGATAAACTTCTAAAGCAATAGGCGCACATCCATTCGAACCGTGTATTAATAGGAGTGGGGGAGAACTAGGACTCCCTGTTTTGATGATATGCGTCGTACCAAAACTTGTTTCCACAAAAATCGATTCATAAGTAATATTAAGCTCTCCAAGTTTTCGATCATATTCTTCTAGAATTTCTCGCTCTCCCGCTTCTGATTTGAATAGTGATTCCATGGAAGTCATTTTTACATACCGTTGTCGAAAGGTAGAGTAGAATCTATTCCCGATGGTAGTATTTTGATTATATAAATATAATTCCTATCATAAAGCACTCGCAAAAATACGAAATGAGCATTTCTAGAAATCTATTTATTTTCGAATAGCTTAGTTCCATCGGTTTTTTGGTAGCCGTATTTATTACCATCTTTCACCAATAATAGGCCTGGTTTTACTTCTTCGATGTAATCATAGGTATAAATGGTCAAGTCCTCTCCAACATACATAGTTTTAGTATCGGAAAAGAGAAAACGACTTCTTTGATGCAAGTTCTCGTAAAATACAGGAATAATTTCCGTCCCATCTTTTAGAAGAATTCCCATTTTTCCGTCTTTTTCGGCCATCATTGCACCTTGGTATGAATAAATGCTGTCGTAGGGTGTGCTTGTGATTTTTTCGTAGTCAACCGTAGTCAAGTACCAATCACCATCTTCTTTGATCATATTGTTTTTGCCATATTTCGTTTCCGCATAATCTTGAAACCTATCCAGTCTTTTAAGTGTATTCTTGTTTATATCGTAAAAGAACCAGCTACCATTTTGTTCTAAAATGAAATCGGATCCCCAAGGAGTGATTCTTTCCGACAGCGTTTTCGGAATCGCTTTACCAAGAGAATCCAGAATGACAAAGTAATTCTCATTGCTAGTGGTAATTTGCAAAGCTGTTTTTTTTAAATTCTTCGACGGACTCTTCCTGAGAAAGGCGGAGCCGTCGAATTTTGCTACCTGCTCTAAGCAGGTATTCATTAGCCACCATTGCCCGTTTAATTTACAATATCTTGGAAATTTTTCTGAAGGATCATACAATATAGACTCGTAAATCGGCTCAACAATAAATTTCCGTTTGAAGTAATCGAAGATGCCCCATTTACCATTTATTTGCACAAATATGTTTCGATTATCAATTATTGTGTAATCAATAAAGCGATCAGACAGGTATTTTTCTTGCTTTTCCCGAAAAAAATCGTTAGAACTTGAAGAGGGATTTGCTCTTGTAATATGATAATCGATAAACAAGTTAGCATCTGTTGCATTTATTGCCATTGGCGACTCTAGACGATGGCGAAACAAGGAATCTGGCATGCTTGATCCAGAGGTTTTCTCTACCTTCTTCAGACCATTTTTATCCAAGTAATAATTACTGTCACATGAACAAGAAATATCCTTGGGCAGCTCCATTACTCTTCGCAACTTATATTTATCATGTCGGAATTTTACTTCATCTGAAGCTTTCTTTAATTTCTTGTGATTTTTTTTCTTGGAAGCTTCTCCCCAAATATTTGTAGAAGTCCCCGCGTTTCCTTGTGGCGCAGTATTCCCTTGTGGCCCTGTTTGTCCATTTGCATTCAATGGCTTGATAAAGTCTTTAGCGTAAAAGAGGCAATAAAAACCTTCATCTAAAGCAACTTTTAGATACTGCCCTTCTCGTGTTTCCTGGCCGCTTAAAGAAGGTGGATAAGGTTCTTCTATAGGGACTATGATCTCGCCATAATTATCTATAATTCCCCACTTATTATTTTTGCATACACTAAAGAGCTTCTTATGGAAAAAGGGATAAATTTGATCGTAAACAATATCGCTCAATTCCTTCCCTTCTTTGTCAAGCAAGCTCCATTTCCCATTTCTTTTGAAAGTGCAAATTGGTGCATTCCCAATAACGATATAGCTGGAGGTTCTTTGGTGGTATGGAGTTGCGTATCCGGGAGGCCCTGCTATCAATTTCGTCGAATTGATCGGAAGTATAGAATCTGCTTGAATACTGAATTCTAGTTCTAATTTTTCTGTGAAAACATCGTACTGATTTCCTTTCTTTCTAAATAGGAGAGTTCTCCTTTGGGGTGCAAGTGTGTGCTTCTTGATGGATTCAAATTCGACTGGCCAAATCTCCGTATCCTTGTAAATTCCGTATAGACCCATTTTACTGGTTAGCCACAAATCACGAGTAAAAGATTCAACAGCATCAAATTCCATGGTTTGAAGCTCTTGTCCATTTTCACTCTCTGTAAACTTGAAGAGTACTCCCTGATTGAATACAAATTGAATTTTGCCCTTATTATTTATTATGCACCTATCGTATTTGGCCGGTAAAATCATTTCTCCTTTTCTTGATGCCCAACCGAGCTTCCCTTCTTTTTTAAAAGTGATATGCCCACTAGATGGACTGTTAAAAATAGTATCCATTTCGAGCGGAATACTCATTGTCCCATCAAGGGTCATATATCCTAGCTTATCATTTTGAGAAATGAGATAACCACAAGTGTGCGGGTGTACAGATTCAAAATCGTATGCTTTGATTACTTCTTCGTCCTTGTTTAGTAGAGAATATTTGCCATCTTTCAGCACTAAAAAGGTAGAATCTGCAAGGAAATGTATCTCTTCGTACTTAAATTTTAGAACTTCCTGCATTTTTCTATCAAGTAGACCAAATTTGTTTTCTTTTTCTAGTTTTACGAATTTTCCATAGAGTTCTCTTTTGCATTCTCTAATTCTCCTAGCACCTTTTCCATAGTTTTCAAACCAAGTGCTTTCTTCCGTCCATTCATAATACTGAGAGGAATTCGTGATAGTTTTATTAAATAAATCAAATCCTGTCCATGGAAGCGCAGGCTGTTTCTTTTCACTAACGCGAGAAGAATAAGCTTGCTTTGATTGTGCTTCCTTTATGATTACAAATCGAGGATTGTCAAGGAAAGAAAACACGCTCTGTTTATTCGAATAGATACAAGGAATAACTAATGCTCCAGTTTCATCAATGAAGCCGTAGCCGCTGTCCCTTTTAACCAAAGCAAGACCTAATTTAAACGGGTATACAATATCAAAATCGCCTTGAACATCTAGAACATTTTCTCCTTCTTTATCAATAAAGGACCAGTGGTCTCCACTACGGAAAGGTAGACAGTTCGACAATTCTTCGCCTTTACTCAATAGCTCCTGCTTCTCATCATTCGTTAAGGATTTCTGATTGTTCAAACAAGAGGAGACCGTAATAAGCAAGCTTCCTAACAAAAATAGGAAGCCTTTGCAGAGCAACACCGGAGAATATCGATTGGTGGATCGGAGCATATTGTGCTTTTGGCGAATTAGGTAATCTTAGATCTATTTATTGGAAATTATTGCTTGCAATATAGATCAAGCTATTGAAAGTACAGACTATATACTATTAGCAATGGTGCTCCCTCTGTTTTTAACATTAAGTCCTACTTTTATGTCTATCAAACTAAAAACAGAAGCAAAATAGTAGCGGGAAATCACCGAAAGAAGTATTTGTTGACCCGGGCTTGATCGTATTGATTTATCTGCTCTAATATTCTGATGACCAAAAGTTGAATTGTTACATTTTTAGGAGGACCAATTACTTGACAATCAATTCGAATTCTGAACCCCAATGACAAGAAGAGTAGTAAACATGATATTTCCCGATGTCGGATTTTGAAAGGTAAAGACTGTTACCAAGACTTTCGTAATTGCCATCAAAAGTTAATTTCTTTCGTTGTGGATTTAGATTAGTTGAATCTGCAAGCAACAGGACAGAGGTTGATGTGCCGCCAGGTGGAAAGACCACTGCTAAACTGTCAGCGTAAGATTCAGTAAGTTGGATAGTGATGGGTTCCTTCGCTTTAATTTGTGACTTTAGGATAAGTATGCTCGAATATCTGATATCAATCCTGTGTACCACATTATTGATACTAGTTTTGAAAGTGAAGTAATCTTGAGTTTGCGCAACGTCCCGAGTAAAGGCGACTGTTAGCTTTCTTCTGTTATCTCTGCTTAGATTAATTGTATCAGCACTATTGATACTTACTTCATCAGAATACAAATGGAAATCGCCATTAGCTAAATTAAAAGAATGAACATCGAATGGTTTTTTTTAATTTGTCGATAATTCGAATTCGAATGAATTATTAGAGTAGGCACAATTATTTGAAATCCCAACTTCAGTGGGATATGAGATGTAAGTCTTAGTTGATTCCGAAATTTCCCATCCTCGGTTTTTGTTTGCTGTGCAGGCAAAAAAGAATAGAGTAAAAATCAAAGATATAGTGCAAATGATTGCTAAGGACGTCGATGATTTTTTCATATTGATCGGCCTTCTCTTTTATTACCAAAGTCTCCAGCTCCTTTAACTTTAAGCCCAAGGCGGAACTTCATCATCATCACCCACCTGATCCATCTTCGAAGGTAAAGTCATTGAACTCAAGGGTGTCATTCCACCTGGACCACCTAGCGGGTCAAGGTTCAATTCCATATCCGCGAATTTCGCAAACTGGCTAATAAATCGAGCCTTCACAGAACCCGTTGCACCATTTCTGTGCTTGGCGATGATGATTTCCGCCATTCCCTGGGTCGGGTTCCCCTCTTCGTCGGTATCGAAGTTGTAATATTCAGGGCGGTAGAGGAAGATCACCATATCTGCATCCTGCTCGATCGCTCCAGATTCCCGAAGATCGGACAGCTGCGGGCGTTTCAATCCACCCCGTGTTTCCACGGCACGACTCAATTGCGATAAGGCAATCACAGGAACACTCAATTCCTTCGCGATTCCTTTCAAGGCACGAGAGATCGTACTGATTTCCTGCTCACGGTTTCCACCTTTGCTAGAAACAGAAGCCGTCATCAATTGCAAGTAATCGATGATGATCATTTGGATATCGTGCTGCATTTTCAAACGACGGCATTTTGCGCGCAATTCGAATATGTTGATACCAGGTGTGTCGTCTATATAAATTTTGGCATCGCTCAACTTCTCCACTTTGGTTTGAAGCTGTTGCCATTCGTAGTCCGCTAAATCTCCGCGCTTTAATTTTTCACCGGGTAATTCTGCTTCCGAAGAAATCAAACGATTCACCAATTGCAGTGAGGACATCTCCAAAGAGAACATCGCAATCGGCTTCTTGTGATCAATGGCAGCATTTCGTGCCAATGACAAAACGAAACTCGTCTTTCCCATACCAGGACGAGCAGCCAAAATGACCAAATCAGAAGGTTGCCAGCCAGAAGTCATTCGATCCAGTTCTTTAAATCCAGCGGGAATCCCGATTATATTTCCGTCCTGCTGGCCAATGGCTTCAATCTGATCCAATGCTTGATGCAAGAGATCCCCCATCTTTCCATAAGAACGTGAAATGTTGTTGTCGGTAATGTCGAATAAATTTTTCTCAGCTTTGTCTAGGAGTCCGAATACATCCGTTGTATCCTCGTAAGCATCCTTAATGACTTCATTTGAAGTGCGGATCAACTCTCTTAAGATGTGTTTTTCTGAAACGATACGAGCGTGGTGCTCCACATTGGCGGTAGATCCAACACGATTGGTCAACTGTGTAATGTAAAACGCACCACCAGCGGCTTCCAAATCACCATTTTTACGCAACTGATCCGTAACGGTAAGCAAATCTACAGGTTTCGATTTGCTGAACAATTCGTGAACCGCTTGATAGATTTTTTGGTGCGCATCCACATAAAAACTCTCGGGCTTCAAAATGTCAATAACGAAAGAAACAGCATCTTTGTCGAGCATCAGCGCTCCTAGTACAGCTTCTTCTAAATCACGAGCTTGCGGTTGAATTTTATCGAAAACATAATTCGATAAATCTCCTCCTCTTCGTCGATCGTTCGACTGCACTCGATACTTCCGTACGTCATTTCTTTGATCCTCCATGTAGTAGTTCTCCTTGTCCTTTGTTAACTTCTTGTCAAGCCGCTTCGCCCTAGCCGGCTATCGAAGATACGTTACAGCAAAAGGATCGTTCGATTTACTTTTGCACATTGCTCAGTCCGTACAATGTATAGCAATTGGAGGGAAGATGCACATATCTGTCGAGGTTTCCCACACTCAAAACCGAATTGTTGAAAACTGCGAAACTATTTGTGGATTACTGTTGATAATCGCAATTAATTGATAGCCATAGCATTGGCGGCCATTTCTCAATAGAAAAGCGGGTGTTTCCCTTACATTTTTATTTTGAACCTCTAACGGGCAAGTGGAATCTGAAGCTCCTGTGGATAAATACCTTCCATTTCCTCTTCTAGCATGGAAGTCTCGGCATTCTGTCCTCGATACGGGCTCTTATGTCCGGGCGTCTCGCAATACGCCCTCGCCCCGCCCAAGCGTGGAGTTTGGGCGTAGTACTACACGATCCCCAGTGGAAACCTTGGCTTCGGACTCACCGACTGATCAGCAAAATCGCCCTTCAAATACATCTGATAACCCGTATAGGCAATCATCGCCGCATTATCCGTGCAATATTGAAAGGCAGGAATAAAAGCTTCCCATTGATGGTTTTTACACAAGCTTTCAAAGCCTTGCCGCAAACCACTATTGGCGGAAACACCTCCAGCAATACCTAGTTGAGTACTTCCCGTTTGTTTGGCCGCTTGTTTTAGTTTTTTTAGTAAGACATCAACAATGGTGTGCTGTATGCTCGCACAGAGGTCTTCTAGATGGTCTTCCACGAAGGTCGGCTGATCCTTTCCCCATTTTCTTAAAGAATAGAGGACACTCGTTTTGAAACCGCTGAAACTGAAATTGAGTCCAGGGGCTTTCGGGCGTGCAAATTCAAAGGCTTTCGGATTTCCAGTACGAGCGAATTTATCGACCAAGGGCCCTCCTGGGTATTTGAGACCCAGCATTTTGGCACTTTTATCAAAAGCCTCACCTGCAGCATCATCAATGGTTTCTCCAATTACTTCCATTTTCAAATAATCGTGTACTAGGACCAATTGCGTATGTCCGCCAGAAACGGTTAAACACAAAAAAGGGAAGCTAGGACTAGGATCGTCAATAAAATGTGCCAAAACATGGGCTTGCATGTGATTCACAGTAATGATGGGTATGCCGAGCCCTAGGGCAAGTGATTTGCCAAAAGTGCTGCCCACCAATAGTGAACCCAACAAGCCTGGGCCTACCGTAAATGCTACAGCACTAAGCTGTTCCTTAGTAACGCCTGCCTCTTCCAAGGCCGTATGAACTACCGGAACGATCTGTTGCTGATGCGCACGAGAAGCCAGTTCGGGCACTACACCGCCGTATTTTTCATGCACCGATTGGTTGGCAATAACATTACTCTTTAGCTCGCCGTTGATGCAAACAGCAGCCGAAGTATCATCGCAAGATGACTCGATTCCAAGAATTATTACGTCCTTATTTTTATTACTCATAGACCCTGCAAAAATAAAGGACAGTTTTTTGTCATACTATCCTTGTGAACGGGTAATCTTATGCAATTTTCAACGTCTTATCTTTAATCGTTCCTAGCAACTCATCCGTCTATACTTTACAGTGGGGAAACTGAGCAAATATTTAATAGTAATTCTGATCATCCTTTTGATCTTAGTAGGCTTGCTATACCTATTGTTGCAGCAACCTAGGTTTCAGTCCTGGGTGGTAGAAAAGGGGATAGCTTATGTGGAAAATCGATTGGGGACAGACTTAGAAGTGGGGGAGATTGACATTGATTTGTTCAATAAAATAGCACTCAAGCAAGTTTATTTGGAAGATAAACAAGGAGGAACTTTGCTTTATGCAGACCGAATTGAAACAAGTGTTCGAAAATTGCTGTGGAGAGAATCCCTTTTGGACATTAGAACTTTGGAGATTGACAGTATTTATTTGAACCTCTACCGTTTAGAAAATGGAGACTTCAACTATCAATTTGTCTTGGATGAATTTTCAAGCGAAGACGATAAGGAGGAAACCAATGAACCAAGTTCGTTGCCAGATATACGTTTAGACGGCTTAGATATTCGAAACCTCCGCTTGGACTTTATGGACGGCTCGGAAGGTTTGCATGTCTTTGCAGATATTCCTTCCATTTATTTAGAAGTAGAATCTATGCTCTTGCCTAGTAAAGAACTGTTTCTAAAAGAATTGGCAATAGCATATCCAGAAATTTCTCTTTACAAAGGAGCGCCTAGTTTGGTAATAAATGCGTCCGAACAGACGGAACCAGAAAAACCAAAAGACCAAACTGAAAAAGTTGACACCATTGAAGAGAAATCTTGGTTGGTAAAACTAGATGCCTTGTTTTTGGAGCAAGCCATTATTGCTTACAACGACGGACCAAGTCAAATGGTAAACGATGGAAGCTTGAATTTCAAGGAAATCCTCTTGGAACCTTTGAATGTTCAAGTCACGAATGCCGTATGGGCAGGAGATTCCTTATTGGCTTCTTTGGACCAATTTCAGTTTGATGAGGTTTCTGGTTTTGCCTTAGATAATGTACAGGCCGAAATTCATTACGGACAAGAAGGAATTTACTTACGCGACTTAGATGTACAAACACCACATTCGAAATTGCAAGACCAATTCGGTTTGCAATTCAAGAAATGGAGTGATTGGTCGAATTTTCAAAAGCGCGTAGAATTGGATGTGGTATTAAAAGATTCTTATATCGGATTGAAGGATCTCGAGTTCTTTGTCCCGTATTTCCGTCAAAACGATTTATCTGATCGCTTTAGATTGATTGATAAAATAGAATTGAGCGGCCGTATTTACGATAACTACAACAACCTTTACGGTAAAGACATAAAACTAAAGGCGGGTCAGTTTACCAATTTTGCTGGTGATTTTCACCTTACTTCACGACCGCGCTGGGACAGCCCACTTATTGACTTAGAAGTCTCTCGATTAGAAACCCACATGGATGACCTTGTTGTTTTCTTGCCAGATGTTTCTTTGCCAAGTAATTATCGAAAATTGGGCAACATTACTTTTGAAGGAAGGTACACAGGCTTTTGGTACGACTTCGTTGCCGATGGTTATGTGCAAACTGAGCTAGGAGCCCTTCGTCCGAATATCAGCATGCAGCTAGAAGGAGATGCAACTTACAGCGGAGAATTGCAATTGATCAATTTTCAGATGGGAGAGTTCCTCGGAGATACCGAACGCTTTGGTCTCGTCTCCTTAAATGCCGCAGTAGAAGGGAAGGGGCTGAATAGAGACATTATTGAAGCGAACATGGATGGAACCATTGAGCAATTTGCTTTCCAAGGCTATAGCTACGAAAATCTAAAAGTCGATGGAGTATTCAGTAAGAATAAATTTGATGGAGTTCTTTCGAGTAGTGATGAAAACTTCGATTTGGATTTTAATGGCTCCTTTGATTTGCGATCAGAAGTACCCGTTTATTCCTTTAATTCTACTGTTCGAAAACTCAACCTTAAAGAGCTAAAACTTAGCGAGGAAGATATCAGTTTGTCTTTCAGTGGCTTAGTAGATTTTAAAGGAAAAACCCTTGATGATTTTATTGGGACTGGAAATTTAGACGATCTTACGATTAGTAAAGATGGAAAGGAATACGAACTGGGAAAGTTCGACATTGCTTCTGATCTAGAAAGACAAGAGCGCTCTTTAGTTTTAGAATCTGAAAATGTGGACGCAAATTTTGAAGGCGAATTCCGCTTTGCAGATTTGGTTCGTGGAATGGGGCATTTTATTTCTAAGTACTTTCCGAACCGTTTTGCCGCGGATGAAGCAAATGCGGGTTTGTTGAAAGACATAAAATTTTCAGTTGACATAAAAGAACCTGTGCAATTTGGGGAGCTTTTTTTGAAAGACCTAAAAGAAATTGGTCGAGGACATTTGGAGGGGGAGTTGGACACCGAATCCAATTACTTAGACTTACAGGCCAATCTGGAAGGCATTAATTTTCAAGGGAAGCAAACCGATAGCCTTTTATTGATTGCTTATACCGAGAAAGGCTTTTTGCATTTTGATTTATCTGCGGAGGCTTTTCAATACAACGAAGCAGTGCAAGTACCTGAAATCTGCATTAAGGCAGATGTGAAAAATGGTATCATGGATCTAAACGCTTCTGCATCCCAAAATGAATCACCGAACAACTTAGACTTGGATGCCTTATTGTATTCGAAGAATGACACTTTCCATTTAGAACTCAAAAGCCTAGAAGCAACTTTAGCTAATAAAAATTGGAAGAGTGAGGGCGGTAAAATTGAGTTCTTTGACAAAGAAAACTATTCTGTCGAAGGCATCGAGTTTGCTTCCGAAAAAGGTGCCGTAGCACTTTCGAGTTTGTCGTTGCCAGATAAAAGAAAAAACATCACACAATTCGAATTCGACAATTTTGATCTCAACGAATTAATGGGAATCATCGAGAAAGAAAATCTCCGAGTGTTCGGGACCTTGAATGGAAAAGGGGAGTTGACCAACATCTTTGACCAGCCAGTAATCACTGGAGATTTAAAAGTAGACAGTGCTGTAATTTTTAGTCAGCACTTGGGAGATGTTGTGGCTTCTGTGGTGAAGCGCCCTGGAGATTCGAAATTGAATATTGGTGGAAAAGTTGAAGGAAATGATTACGAGGCATTTATTGGTGGAACTTATGATGTTGGAAATAAGGAAGAAGGAATAGAACCCTTCTTAGATTTATCTGTGGAGGTGCGCGAGTTCGCCCTCGCCTTTATGGAAGGAATTATTCGTGGACAAATTTCGAATACAACAGGAAGAGCAAATGGCGATTTGAGAATTTATGGAAGTGATCTAGCCAGCCCCAATATCGATGGCGATTTATTACTTTATGGCGCCAGCACTACCATTGATTTTCTGCAAACACACTATTCTGCCGCAACTACCAAACTTCGATTTGATCAACACAAAATTCATTTAGACGATCTCGTCCTTTATGATAAAAAATTATCCGGAAAAGAGCAAAATGAAGCTATTGCCAATGGTTATGTTGACATTACAGACTTTGGAGATGTAAAAGTAAATGTGCAGATCGATTCGAAGAACTTCCTTTTCTTGGATACAGATCGGCACGACAATGATTTATTCTATGGAAAGGTTTACGCTGGAGGATATGTAAATTTGGTAGGACCTCTTTCGGATTTCAATATTGACATCTTTGCAAAATCAAATAAGGGAACGGGTCTGAAAATTCCAATCACTGATGATACCAGTGTAGAAGAAGATCGATTCTTTACTTTTATTAAAAAGGGACGAGAATTGGAAGATGAACTGGAAAAAGAAGAGGAGGCAATCTCTTCTAATTTGTCGGTAAACATGAAGTTAGAGTTGACAACTGATGCGGAAATTGAATTAATTTTTGATTTGCAAGCGGGTGATATTATCCGGAGTAGGGGGCACGGAGAAATTGAGGTGGGTTATTCCTATGATGGCTTGTTCGATGTTTTTGGGAACTATACGATTGATTCAGGAGACTATTTGTTTACCATGCAAAATGTGGTAAATAAAAACTTTGTTTTGCAGCCCGAAGGTACTATTGACTTTTTTGGAGATCCTTACGAAGCCATCATTGACTTATCGGCGATATACACGGCGAAGAAAACTTCCTTGTATCAGTTAATGAAAGACACTGAAGGAACGACTTCGAATAATTTCGATGAGATGCGAAAAGATTTGATTGATTCTGAAGTCATCCTGTCTTTGAGCGGAACGCTTTCCGCTCCAGAGGTTGATTTCCAGATTTCCATTGATGAAGCAGCGAGTTCTATCGATAATAATGCAAGACGTCGTTTAACAGAAATTAATACGGATGATGATAAAAATGAATTGAATCGGCAAGTTTTCGGTTTATTGGTATTTAATAATTACCTACCACTGAATCAATTTATCCTAGACAATGAATGGACCTCAGAAGCTTTACAAACGACGGTAAGTGAATTTTTGTCTAATCAGTTAACCAGTTTGCTTTCTGCAACTTTACATGAAATCAGCCCTGGTAGTGATATTAGTATTAATTGGAAAAACTATACGGCATCTGATTTAGATCAGGCATACGATCGGAATGAAATAGAACTCGTATTTAGTACACGTTTTTTGAACGATCGAGTGATAGTAGATGTAGGAGGAAACTTTGACGTAGGAGAAAATAGCGAAGAAATAGACAACCAAGTTTTCTTAAGCGACTTCGTAATTCAGTATAAGATTACTGATGATGGGAAGTATCGAATAAAAGTATTTACGAAAACGGATCGAGACATTTTATTGGGAACTTCTCGACGTTCTGGGATCTCTTTATACGTAAGTGAAGAGTTTGACGATTTCCGTGATCTTCGAAAAGCATTCCGAGAGCGTAGAACGCAGAGAAAGGAGCGCAGAGAAAAAGAAGAAGATTTATAGATGTTGTAAGATGATCTTCGACTTTTTCTGCTACTACTCATTTTTATTTTTGGGCGAAATGCGAAAAGTTTCTATAATTAGACAGCAAGTTTAGAAGGGTGATTTACTTTGATTTTCTTTCTAAGTTTTCGGTCAATTGTCTCTGCTACTTGTCTGCCCTCAGCAATTGCCCAGACGACTAGGGATTGGCCTCTACGCATATCACCAGCAGCGTAAACACCTTCAATAGATGTCTGGTAGTCTTCTGTTTTTATGTTCCCCTGTACATCTAATTCTACTCCTAATTGATCCAACAAACCTTCTTTTTGCGGATGTACAAATCCGATGGCTAGGAATATTACATCGCAGGGAATGATCTTTTCTGAATTTGGTATTTCGATCATTTTATTTCGACCGTCTTCTCCTTGGGTCCACTGTACTTCTGTCATAGAAAGCCCAGAAACGTGAACACCATCCTCTGAGGTAAAGACCTTACTATGAATAGACCATTTTCGATCACAACCTTCTTCATGAGAACTACTCGTCCGTAATATTAAGGGCCAGTTTGGCCAAAGATCTTCAGCATGTCTCTCATCAGGAGCTTTGTCAAAAAGTTCGATTTGCGTAATACTTGCTGCCTGCAAACGATTAGATGTTCCCACACAATCCGCTCCTGTATCACCGCCTCCGATTACAATCACATGTTTGCCAGTTACATCGATGTTTGCTTCTGGACGTATTTTTTCTCCTGCAACAATCCTGTTTTTTTGTTCTAGGAAGTCCATTGCATAATAAATACCTTTGAGATTTCGACCTTTAATGGGCAAGTCTCTAGGAACCGTGGAACCTCCAGCTAAGACAATGGCATCGTATTTTTCCTTTAAGGCATCAACTTGAATATCATAACCAACATTAACAGAGGTAAACATATTTATACCCGAAGCTTCTAGCAGTTTTATTCTCCGATCAATAATATTTTTTTCTAGTTTGAAATCGGGTATGCCATATCGCAGTAAACCACCAATTTTATCATTCCGTTCAAATAAGTCTACCTGATAACCCATTTTATTTAATTGATCAGCACTCGCCAATCCTGCTGGGCCAGAACCGACGACGGCGACTGTGAAACCATTCCGTACAATTGGTTTAGAGGCTGTCACCCAACCTTCTTCAAAGGCACGTTCAATAATAGACTTTTCGATCTGCTCAATAATAACAGGATCATTATTAATATTTAAAACGCAAGAAGCTTCGCAAGGGGCAGGACAAATTCTCCCGGTAAATTCCGGAAAGTTGTTGGTGCTTACTAATATTTTATAGGCTTGCTGCCAGTCGTCTTTGTTAACCGCTTTGTTGAAGTCGGGAATATGATTACCTAAAGGACAAGCATTGTGGCAAAAAGGAACACCGCAATCCATGCAACGAGAAGATTGCTCATTCAAGAGCTCTTGGTCGGCGGCTTTATAGAATTCATTAAAGTGCTTAGTTCTCTTTTCCACCGATTCTTTCGGGGGTAACTCTCTTGAAATGTTGAGAAAACCTTTGTTATTTTTCATGGTAGTTTCTAGTTTAGGATGCAAAGGCTTTCTTCGAATTTCCTTTTTGTTCAATCGCTTTTAGTTCTTTGGGGTAAATCTTAACGAAATTATCTTGTTGATTTTCCCAATTTCCAATTAATTCGCGTGCTATGCTACTAGAAGTTGCCTGGTAGTGCGCCTTTAATTTTGACAGAAGTAAAAGACGGTCTTTTTCGCTCGGCGATTCCACGGAAACCATGTCTTCATTAATGAGAGAAGAACTTCCAATTTTATCTTTCAATAAAAAGGCAATTCCGCCACTCATGCCGGCCGCGAAATTTCGACCAATTTTACCAAGCACAAGAACAGTTCCTCCAGTCATGTATTCACAACCGTTATCTCCAATTCCTTCCACCACTGCAGAAGCTCCACTGTTGCGAACTGCAAAACGATCTCCAGCCATTCCATTAATAAATACATCGCCTGAAGTAGCGCCATAAAGTGCGACATTACCAACGATCAAATTCTCATTAGGAACGAACTGACTGCTAGAAGGGGGAACAAGAATAATGGTAGCGCCACTCAAGCCTTTGCCAAAGTAATCATTGGCCTCTCCCTCTAAATGAAAGCGAATACCTTTGGCGCCAAAAGCCGCAAAGCTTTGTCCAGCACTCCCTTTAAAATTTAAAGGTATGCTGTTGGCGTCCATTCCTTTGGATCCGTATTTCTTAGCGATTTCGTTCGATAGCATTGTACCGACTGCACGATCTGTATTTTTTATTTCAATAGGACGAAGGATATCAATTTGCGCCGAAGAAGCATCTAGAATTGACAGCAGACTTTGATCCAAAACCTGTTCTAAATTATGGTCTTGTTTTTTATTAGCAAATAAGCTTTGTGTTTTTCCAGGATCAAATTGATAAAGCAAGGATTCGAGTTTCAGTTCCTTTGTTTTCCAGTGCTTAGTGGTATTTGAAATTTCTAATAAATCGGACCTTCCAACTAATTCATTTACTGTCCTGATTCCCAAATCTGCCATAATTTCGCGCAGATTTTCAGCTAAGAAATAAAAGTAATTGACTAAATGATCGGCTTTCCCTGTGAATTTTTCTCTCAGGGCAGGATCTTGAGTCGCTATTCCAACAGGACAAGTATTCAAATGACACTTACGCATCATGATACAGCCTTCTACTACTAGAGCTGCCGTAGCAATTCCCCATTCCTCAGCACCCAACATACTAGCGATGGCTAAATCTCTACCTGTTCGAATTTGGCCATCAGCTTGTAATCTTACTCGGTCACGGAGTTTATTCTTTACTAATGTCTGATGTGTTTCCGATAAACCAATTTCCCAAGGTAAACCTGCATGGCGAATGGAACTGAGCGGAGAAGCTCCCGTTCCTCCATCGGCTCCACTGATCAAAATATGATCGGCATGCGCTTTAGCAACACCAGAGGCGATGACGCCAACTCCCGTTTTTGATACCAGTTTTACGCTAATTCGCGCAGATCGATTCGCATTTTTTAAGTCAAAAATTAATTGTGCAAGATCTTCAATACTATAAATATCATGATGAGGGGGAGGGGAGATCAGTCCAACGCCGGGAGTGCTGTGACGAACTCGAGCGATATTCTGATCGACTTTGTGTCCAGGTAATTGTCCCCCTTCTCCGGGTTTGGCACCTTGAGCCATTTTTATTTGTAATTCCTCCGCATTTGTCAAGTAATTAATGGTGACTCCAAATCTACCTGAAGCTACTTGCTTGATGGCCGACTTCATATTGTCACCATTTCTCAAGACATTAAATCTTGCTTCGTCTTCTCCGCCTTCCCCACTGTTGCTCTTGCCACCAATGCGATTCATGGCAATGGCTAA
>CALFBW010000325.1 GCA_937951415.1 uncultured Chitinophagales bacterium
TCATCATCGGATCAACTGTCATGATGTCCAAATGGTTCCTGTGTCGAATAACAAAATGCACTGCTGTATTGAGCGGCAGTTCAAAACGCAAGGCAGAACTCCCATCTATCGCTACTACGGAACCGTCATTTATTAGCAAACCTACTTTACGATCAATGGTAGAGGAGGCAGAAGTGCCTGATCGTGCTTCCACCAAAACCCAATCTACCATCGTTGAAGGAGCAGCTAGAATTGTTTCCGTTCCCGTGTAATTGTAAGGGGCTACAGCATACGGTTGGCTTAAAGGAATTAAACTAGAGAGTGCCAAATTCGTGCGCATCAAGTTCGTATTTTGATCAAAGGCACCTTCCAGTAAAACCTTCAAATCTAGGGAGACGGCATCGCATTCATCAGGAATTCCATTTCCATTTACGTCCAATAAATCGTTCCCTCCCGGACATGCATCTGCCGCATCGCAAACACCGTCGCTGTCAGCATCAGGAGGAATTCCATCCCCTAAAATTTCTAACTCTAAAATGTTTATCGTGTTGCCACCGGGATTATTCCCAGATTTTTGCAGCCGTACATAGCGCCCCGTTTGAGCGACAGTAACTACCAGAGACAGCTCGCCAGAAGTGTCTCCGAATTGATGTACAAATTTGGCATTGGCCAGCGCAGCACTTAAATCGGTATTGCTGAGAAAAGGTGTGTCAGAAATCAAAAGATAAACATTGCTCATGCGCTCTGAACAACAATTTGTTCGATTCCAGATCACCACTTCATCAATCGTTCGCTCCTGTCCCAAGTCAATTTGCATCCATTCATTCGGGGAAGTACTGCTGGTAGAAGCCATTAGTGCATTATCGATGATGCCATCGTTCAATCTTGGCAAATTGATTTCTGATGGAAAATAATTCGAACTCATCTGAGGCGTTCCTACCACAGCATAATTTAAACTCTGCACACAATTGCAATTCGAATCGTAAATAGATAAGTCCGTGCAGGGATCTCCGTCGTCACAAACTCCTCCAAGTAAATTATCATCCAAACTAGGACAAACATCAAATCCATCACAAACTCCATCAAAATCTGCGTCTACCGCTTGATCATCCGCCAAAACTTCCAGTTCCAAAATGTGTAAGATATCACCACCAGAATTTACACCTGATTTTTGCAAACGAACATATCGTCCTGCTACTCCTATCGGAATATTTATTGTTACATCAGCAGAAACATCGCCCAATTGAAAACTAAAATCAGCATTCGATTGAGCAGCCACTAAATCATCGTCATTCGGAAATGGTGTATCTGCTACTAAAACGAAGACATTGTTTAATCGATCCGCACAACAATTTACACGATTCCAAATATTTATTTCCTCAATATTTCTGTTGGCTCCCAAATCCATATCTATCCAATCGTGCGCTGAAAGTCCACTCGTTGAAGCCAAAGAAGCGTTCCCAGTGATACCATCATTTAATCGAGCAATATTGATATCGGAAGCAAAATAATGAGAACTCATGCTCCCCACTCCCACTTTCGCAAAATTAAACTCCGGAACGCAACTGCAATTGGCATCATAAATTGAAAGCTCTGAACAAACGTCACCGTCGTCGCAAATTGTTCCAATTAAATTATTATTTATTTGTGGACAAGGATCAATGCTATTACAGATTCCATCATTGTCAGGATCATTTAATGCATCGTTTGGACACACATCACATTCGTCTGGAATATTATCATTGTCCGCATCAGGTCCATTGTCGTCGTAGCCCAAACAAATATCGAGGTCATCACACACACCATCGCTATCTGCATCATTATCAGGATCATTCGGACAAGCATCCAAGGCATCACAAATTCCATCTAAATCACTGTCTTGAAAAATACCAACACAATTACAATCGGCATCAAATTGATCGCTTGTAGTACACACATCATTATCGTCGCAAACCGCAGTAGGATTATTTGTCACTGTTCGATAAGCATCACTAAACAAACCGATTTTTTCGAAAGGAATGGGTTCAATGCATTCCTTTCCATTGTAAGCGCAAGCAGCCGCAATTTCCGTAAGTGTCGCATTGTTAAGTGTAATATCCGTATCGGAATAATTTATTCCCAAATCCACTCCCCAACTCGTTGCGGTAGCGGCATCAATACTGACCAACTCGGGTGTATTTATTCCCACATTACAATCGATCGAACAACCGGCTGGCAATCCTAAAAATTCTCCATCCACTAAGGACGCTAATTCGGGAAATTGATCACTCCAGGGAGGATTTTGATAATCCACGGTCAAAACTCTATCCAGCCAATTATCGTACTGCGGCGTTCCCACCCAAACCGAAGTGGCACTATTTATGGAAACACCTCGGTCGCAATTAAGCATCAAATTATTGTGTACAATCACATCTCGACCTCCTTGAATAAATACACCAATGTCTAAGTTTTGTGCCACATTATTGTAGAATATATCTCCATTATCTGCCCCGTCCAAATAAAAAGCATGTGCCAAACCAGGAGCATCGTGTACATAATTGTAGCGAAAAACATTTCCGTAGCTCGCCCAATCTGCATACGTATAAAATCCTCCCATGTCTCCCGAAACTCTACAAAAATCGTAGACTTCGTTGTATTCGAATAAATTATTGTTTCCACCAAATTCGATCCCCACATGTGGAGTTCCATGAATTTTATTGTGAGCCACATACATACCCACATTGTTGTCGTAACCATCCGCAGGAATAGAAATTGCTCCTGCATATATGAGATCAACCATTCCGAATTCGTAAATATGGTTATTTACGGCGCGATGGTTTGCAGGAGTCAGCGTATTTCTATTCCCCCCTGAAAGCGCGATCCCTCCAGCACCGAGATGATGCATGTTGTTGGATAAAACTTCGTGACTAATTCCATCGTTTACTTGTACTACATCGCCCATAAAATAACGCATTTCACAACCTGCAACTAGATTGTTCGAACCTTCATTTATTTCAATTGCTCCTCCTAGTCCGTACTGAAATTTTATATTTTCGATACTTACATGCTCGACATCTGTCAATCTAAAAATTGGACTTGTATCATCAAGAATCCTAATTTCTGAGACACCAGCCGGAATCCAAACATAGAGCATCTGTGTATTAAAATTAATCGACCACTCGCCTGGTAAATCAATTTCATCCAACAAATTTGTAGCGATGTATGGCTCTAAACCACTGCCCTCGGGTCGATGGTACTTGCTACCAATTCCTCCTGGAACAGCAACCGTCTGACTAACCGTTCGAGCCACGGTATCAATTGACGCTGTTCGAATCGCATCGTACTGCCACTCTACCCGCCAAAAACCTTGCAACCACAAACCCTCTTGAACGGCATCCAACCAACGGTGATGTCGATTACCTCGATATTCAAAAATCCCCGGCTCGTTTTGAAAAACCTCTTTCATGGTCATCATCGAATCGTTGGGATATCGCGAAAGTGGCAATAAGTCAGTTCCAGCATACAAACGAATCAAATCCTGATTTCCTGCAGGAAATTGATCGGGCCAAGTGTCAATATTCTGAATGCCCAAAGCCCCAAGATCAAGCTGCACCACATTTCCAACAGCCTCTGGAGTTAATCGGCTAATTAAATTAGGATCTATCAAGGGCATAAAATCCGTTGCAGGAATTGTCTTGTCGAAATTAAACACAGCTCCATGCTGATTAAGGGCTGCATATTTAATACTTGCATTGCTCGAACCGCTGTCCTCTTCTTCTAATTCAAAAGTAGTACTGCGATCATAAACGCCATCCATTAGCCAAACAGTAACATTGCCTGTATGATTAGCAGCACGAATTTCATCTCTTGCTTTTTCTAGGGATAAAAAGGGCTGCGCTATGGTTCCGTTATTACTGTCACTTCCCGTGGGCGAAATGAAGTATTCCGCGTCTTGGGCATTTACCGTGAAAAAAGAGATAAAAAGAAGGGACAGGAGTTGGAGGGTGCTTTTCATGAGCATAAGATTTATTCACTGATACTACCGCATAAGTGAACTAATTGTTCTGCATTGACCAAGATTTCTATCCTAGTCTACTCCCGAAAGATACGTAAAAATATCCCCCACTTTTTACCACATAAGAACCGCTCTTGACATAAACTACTTGACATGAACTACATAAGGTATTCCGCTAACTAGAATGAGGACCCGGCTTGCTCACTTCTTTCTAAAAACAAAAGATATCAATCTCGGTACTCCCGATCTATTTGATTCATCGAACCATTCTCGAAGTTCTAGCAAGTCAAATCCCATATGTCGAGCATTTTCTGTAAAGTCAGAAAAGTGGTGGGTAAATACCTCCAACTCAATGGTGCCTGTCTTAGATTCAAATTTTGCTCCGCTTCCAAGGTATTGCTTAAAGGGGTGCAATTCACTAATAAAAAAGAGTCCGCCCTTTATCAGTTTGCGTCTAGCTTGTTGAAATATGTGAGAAAGATCCTCAATATGCTCTAGGGTCAAACTCGCGGTAATCAAATCAAACTGACCATCCTTCACAGGCCAATGTTCTTTCAAGTCTGACTTTTTGAATGCCACACGATGATCCTTAATTTTCTTTCTAGCAATGGAAAGCATTTCCCTTGAAAAATCCAATCCAACAATTCCCTCGGCTTTGGTCAGGAGAAAAGCCGTATTCTTTCCCGTACCGCATCCCAACTCCAGCACCTTCCGAAAGCTGCGTTTACTGAGCATTTCTTTTGTTGCGTGCTGATCTAAATCTCGCGTTTTATTAAGATTAGAATCGTATTGTGCTGACCAGTTGTTGTATGCTTCTTCAATGTTCATTATGTCCAGAATTCAATCGAATTCTCAATGTAGTCTTTTACCCTCTAGGAATTGTAAATCAAATTACTGGCTCCTTACTCATCTCTATCATCCATTAGATCTCTGAATACTATAGAACTAAAGTACTTGATTCCATCTTCATTCAAATGGTCTGAATTCGCAAAATAAGCATCCTGAAAGACGAATCTTTTATCTCGACTATAGTCCAAATAGGAAATCCCATATGCACTAGCAAAGTTTTCCATAAAACGAAAATAATTCTCGTTCAACCAATCATCATCGAAAGCATCGTTGTAGGCACAATAATACGGACTTGTAAGGAGTACAGGGATTTGTTGGTTTTCCAAAATTCCTTCAATTAAAGTGGAAAGATAAGCCAGGTTTTTGCCTTGCGACGAATAATC
>CALFBW010000326.1 GCA_937951415.1 uncultured Chitinophagales bacterium
CTAGACAAGCGAGTAAATCCCGGTAACGGTTTTTTCTTTGACACTAATTTGAAATACCTGCGCAGTTTAGGAGAAGGCCAAAACGTTATTTCTTTTGATGTCAAATTCAGTTTTTATTTAACCCTAATTACTCGACCGCAATTGGTCTTGGCTAATAGTATTGGATTTAATCAGGTTTATGGTGATCCTGAATTTTACCAATATCCGAATTTGGGCAACAATACGAATTTACGCGGCTTTAGAAATGAACGCTTCCGTGGGGAATCAAGTTTGTACCACAATTTGGATTTGCGCCTGCATTTATTCGATTGGAACAATGACATTTTACCTATGCATGTGGGAATACTTGGAGGTATTGACAACGGCCGCGTGTGGTTGGATGGTGAGCAATCATCAATCTGGCACAAAAGCTACACAGCAGGAATTTGGATGAACATTTTGGATTTGGTAGTTATTCAACCACATATGTCATTTACAGATGAGGAAGGAAATACTTTTAGTTTGAAGATGGGATTTAATTTCTAATAGACGGGGCCCATGCTATTACTGGCTCGGGCGGACACGCAGGTCCGACCCCACAAGGTCCGCCCCCACATTATTTCAGGGTGCAGATGATGGTTATTTCTACTTCGTCGCCTATCATGAAAGTCCCTGAGGGTCCTAGCTCAAAATCGGAACGCAAGACTTGGAGATTTCCTTGGAACTTTTCTCCGTCAAAAGTGAAGGGTATGGTGACAAGTTGATCAATTCCGTTGATGGTTAATGTTCCTTTCGTACTGTATCCCCAACTCGCCTTTGTCACGTCTGAAGATTCGAAGCAAATAGATAAATGATTAGCGACATCGAAAAAGTCTTCTTTTAATAAATGTTCATCGCGTTTTCTATTGTCGGTATCTACGGTGGCAGGATTTATGCAGACATTGAATGCTGCTGGCTCTTCTTGGTTTTCTTCGAATAAAATTTCTCCTTCCATTCCATCCATTGCACCTTCTACTGTACGGAATTTCATATTGGAAACTGCGAAGTTTACTATCGAATTTTCAGTGTCAATTTCCTGAGTTTGTGCATTTATTTCAACGAAAAATAAGCATAGAATTAAGGTAATAAATAGGTGGCGCATGGGTGTGGTTAAACTGTGTTATTAAGGATTAAGGGGAGCTATGGAAATAAAACGAATTAGGTGCTGGTTTATTCTTCAAGGAATTAACATGTCACCCCTGACGGGGTTTGTTGCGGTCAATATCATTGAACCTAGGGTTCGCACCCTAGACTACAAACATATCACCCCTAAAGGGGTTTGGGCTGGGGGAAATACTGCTCCGAAGGTTGACACAAACGGCTACTGAAATCTCACCCTTAAAGGGGCTTGTTGCGGGTAATATCATTGAACCGAGGGTTCGCACCCTAGGCTACAAACATATCACCCCTAAAGGGGTTTGGGCTGGGGGAAATACTGCTCCGAAGGTTGACACTAAAGGCCATTGAAATTTTACCCTAAAAGAATTTTCATGAAACAGTTAGTGTTTGTAAATAATTCAAGTAGCAGCATATATAGACTGCGAACATTAAAAAGCAAAATCCATCAATAGCGAAAGATCTCTTTTTACAATTTCGAGGTAGTTGCCTGGTTGGGGTTTGTAACGATTTACTTCGTGGTAACCTCCTAGGTACTTGTACAAAATTTCGGCTCTAATTTTTGACTCCTTCTTCGCGCATCCAAACTCGTGCAGTAGTTGGCTGGCATATTGAATTCTGCGATGATCAATGTCGTCAATGATGGCTTGTATTCTTACTTTTCCTCTTGCGTAGCGCTTCAAAAAGAACGAAAATTCGAGAAAGGGGTCGTGCCTGAAAATGATTCTCAAGAAAGTTTCCAGTTTCTTTTCCTTGTCCTTTTCGCTCTCAATCTCCTTGATACGCATATCAGTATCGGTCTGTATCCAATAGGTGATCAAGGCATCAATAAATTCCTCCTTCTTCTTGAAATGCCAGTAAAAGCTCGATTTGTTGCATTTCAGCTTCTTCGCCATTTTTTCTACCACAATACCTTTAATGCCGTCTTGCGAAAACAGGGCAAAACCCAACTTTATCCAATCTTCCTTTTGCGCTACGATCTTCGGCATTTTATCTGTTTGCTGTGCTGGTAGCAAAGATAGAGGATTGCTCACTTTCGAATAAGTCGCCTTACTCGCTATGAAGCTTACAAATAGTACATTTCTTTCTCACGATCCGATTTCTACATATGTGTCACTTGAAAAAATATACCTCGTGGAACATTAATATTTTTCGTGGAACACCTTTAAATACTGCGTGGAACATCTAAATAATTCGTGGAACATCAAGGGACTGATTCGCATTTTCTCCTTTCAAAAAATTGTCTGAATTGGGATGCTTAGGATGAAAAGATGACTAGGATTTTGGTGTTTCTTTTTCAATAACTTTAATGCCCTCTACGCGCTTTGCTGTTCACTCAGATTGGGTGATAGCATAAGCCACAGGGCTCCTATATCCTAGCATCCTTAAATCCTATGCATCCTAATTCAAACAGTTGGCCCGTTGCTTAAATGACTTTCATAGAACTTACTTCTTCACAAAACGAGTCACTCCTGTAATCTTCCCCTCTTCTGAAAGGAATTTTAATACATAAATCCCCTTCGAGTATTCTGATACATTTATTTCCAAGTATTCAGTATCTCCTTGAAGTTTCCCCGAGTGCAGTACCTCTCTACCAGTAATATCATGAATCAAGAAATGGGCTTCTTCTCCGTCAACTGGTAATTCAACTTTTAACTGATCAATGACTGGATTGGGAAAAACTTTTAAAGGATCAAAATTCGAATCATTTATTCCTACACTCAATAAATGCGATTGATCAATAACCCCATCTTCTGTTACCCACATGTACAATCCACAGTTATCTGGATCGATACAGCCATTTTCGTCTAACTTCAAGATATAAGTGTTCGAATCATCAATCGTAGCGTCATCTTTGAAAAAGGCACCCGTTGCAGCGAAACCTCCGTCCCATGGAACAAAGCAGATATCATGAATATCTAAATCTCCGCCCAAAACGTGATAATATCTATCCCAAAGTATTTCACCAGTTTTTGTGTGCTTACTAAATATTAAGGGTCGATAATCTAAATTAATGAGATCCTCCATTTCATCTTGGATCATGCCATTTAAATCGTTGAACAAGGTAAAAGTCAGGAAATGCCCATCAGGAAAGGCCAGCATATTTGGACTACGCTGATAATCCCCAGCACCTAGGTCAAAGATTGAGAGTGTATCACCCGTTAGAGAGAATTCTCGCAATTGCATTTTAACGATAGATTCATCTAAATTAACTTCTTCCGATAAAAAGAGTAGGTTCCCTTCTAAGGTCGGAACAAGACTTGCTATAGCACGAACACTAGCATTCCAACCCTTAGGCCTGTGATGAAAAGCCCATTCATTAGTTCCCAAAGAATCTACTTTAATCAAGTAACCTTCAAAATCATCCCAACCTTCAGGATCTATATAGCAGCCGAGCGCAAATCCGCTATCTCCTGTATTAACTATCCATACTGCTTCATCTTCGACTAAGTTTCCTGAGTCATAAGTTTGCCTCCATAAGAAATTTCCAGTACTGTCGGTTTTAGCCAAAAAAGCATCGACATTATTGTTGTCCGACAAGTCAATATCATTTCTCGTTTCTCCCGCAAATAGAATGGAACCATCCGCAATCTCTACTAAAAAATTAGCCACTTCATACCTTTCAGTATCGTATTTTTTTAGCCAAACTTTTTCTCCTGTATTCTTATCCAACTTTAGCAGAACAACATCTCTATCCGTTGTAAAATCTGGCTTTTCAAAACATAGAGCTATATATCCATCTTCAACTTCTAAAAGAGAGTCAAAAAAACCACTGCCAGTCGCCAACACATT
>CALFBW010000327.1 GCA_937951415.1 uncultured Chitinophagales bacterium
GATGAGGGAAAGCCAAGAAAAGATTTGCAGAGATTACCTTCTTGCGATAAGACAAAACACGATCTAAGATAAACGCAATGGTGTTACTCAAGCGATACAGCCAACTGAATGGCAAGTAAGCAATGGGATAAGCAATTAGAAGAAATAAAATGTAGCTGAGCAAAGACATCTCAAGCAAAGAAACGACTAAAAATCATCTTTGATAATTTCATCAGCGAAGTCTCTACTTGGACGCTCTCCAATAATTCGATCACTGCTGTTAGAGGAGTTTCGTTCTTGGAAGTCTACATCTTGTCGCAGACTCGGATCAATTTTCGAAAAGACAATCGCTTGCCAGCTAGGATTGTTTACTTCCCCACGCAAGTCTGAATGAATCAACTCATAGTCGTTAGAGGATAAATCTGGATCGTAAAAGATAAAACGCACATTCGTTTGATTTTGAAGACTCTCAAAGTGCCAGATTTCATAGGGTTGATGCGAATTAGAAACACCTGCTTGTATGTCCACAAAATTCGGTTTACCATACTTTAGAAAGATCAAACCACGATCGGTCTCAAAACCGTTACGAATTCTACTAGCATAGGCAGTTTCCACTGCATCTACAACCTTCATGTATTCAGCGAAGCTTTCTTGCGGAAAATGTGGATCAATTTGCACCCAGTAATTGTACAAGTACTGTTTTTTCGACTTCAGCTCCAAACCTGGCGCTTCACGTAAATTGTCAATATAAGTGGCTTGGTGATTCTCTACCACAGGAATCAGTGCTCCAAGACAATAATCGATGCGCTCTGCATCCAATTTGTCCACAAAAGTTCCTTCAATGTCAACTTCATCTAATTCGGTAATGGACTTGGCTTCTAAGCGATTGTTGCGTTGAAAGAAAACGCCTTTCTTTTGAAGCAGCTCGTTTTGCTTGTTGCGAACTTCAACGATCAAATTGTAGTTGCCACTGCCTAAATCTGAGATATCCATTTCTGCCAAAACGATGTTAACCGGAGCAGCATTCATTTTCATGAAGCCTTTTTTTCCGCTGGTGGGTTCGCCATCACCATGTCGCGTAATGTAGTAATTCACTAAATACATAGCATCCTGACCCAAAGAGGTGTTTGTATTATATACTTCTGTATAAAACTTCAATCGCTCCAAGTCGCTAGGGTAGTAGCCCAGTACGTAAGGAACTAAGCGCATTCCATTTCGAAAGAAAGGATCGCTTTCTTCCGCTGGTCCAAACTCTTCTAACAAATTGATATCCGCAATCTCTACCGCAAACTTGTCGAAGGCAACCTCTACCTTGGTATTCACTACGCTAGCTTCTGCTTCCGCATTTGCATCCTTATAGGTGATTTCCATGCTGTAGTTGCCTGGAGGCAAAACGAATCGCTTCAAATCAATTAGGGCAGATTGCGCCTCCGATTTGTCTGCGAACTCAGGGCTCAACATGTTGTACTTGTCGTATGCTTTTATTTCTCCCGCTTCATCTGTGAAAATGATGGTTACATCAACAGCCCCTTGAAGTTTCCCTGATGCATTTTCTTTCAACTCCAAACTTTGCGTTGGGATGTTCAAGCAGGTCTCAATATACGTCCCTCCCTCGGGAGCGAAAAACTGACTATACTGATAAAAAAGTTCAACAGCTTGAAGGTTTCCCAGACATGCTAAGAAGACAATCGAAAGAAAGAGCCCTTTATAATTCATCCTTATCCATTTTTATGCTTTCAAAACGCCTTGAAATTAAGACAATTGCAAACAAATAACTAAACTTGCGACTTTTCCAGTAAAGACTGTCGGTCATATGAATGTCAAATCTACCCTCTTAATCGAAAGCATGTACGCCGGACCTTGCCGATACTATGCTACCATCTTTCAATTCGAGCAAGTTGAGTGGGAGATTCAGGAGCATTTTGTGAAGTCCAGCTACCGCAATCGCTGCAAAATTGCCAGCCCCGATGGGGTCTTGTCACTTTCCGTTCCCATCAAACGTGGGAGAGGCGCAAGACAAGTATTTAAAGATGTGAAAATCTTTAATATCGAACCTTGGCAGAAGAAACATTGGGACAGTCTCCAATCGGCGTATCGTTCCAGTCCTTACTTCGAATATTACGAAGATGATCTATCGGTTTTTTACCACAAAGAGTACGAATATCTGCTGGATTGGAACAGAGACATCCACAATTTTGTGATGGAACAGCTAGAAATGGAGATCCCCTTTCAGGAATCGGTGGAGTTTTTTAAAACGCCTGAGAATCGTATAGATATGCGCTCGCATATGTTTCCCGTTGCTAGGAAAGAAGCTCCTGATCCCAATTATAGTCCTCCTAAGTACCCTCAAGTTTTTCAATCTAAAACAGGCTTCCAAGAAGAGATGAGCATACTCGATCTTTTGTTTGCGAAAGGCCCCGCAGCAGTACCCATTCTTTTGGATGCTTATGAGGATTAAGTAATAAATGCTTCTTCTGGCTTTATTTATCTAATTTGCAATAAACAAAAGTACTTTGCAAGTCAAAGTAAACATACTCTAAACTTCACCTTCATTAGCGAGGGAAGAAGTATTTTTACGCGACCAACTTAGCTGTGAGAATACTATATCTATACTTATCAATCATACTTCTGATTTCAGCTTGTACCTACGAGCAGAAATATGAAGGCAATGTGCATCTTTCTGCAGAGAATCAGGATTTGCCTTCGAATTATTCTTTCGATTTAGGACAATCTAGTGAAGAGAAAACAAGAAAAGGGAAAGCGTCCATTCGCTTGGATGATGAGCATCCGTATGGATTGACGCTTACGATTCCAGCTCCTTTTCCTGCTGCAAAAATAAAAGCATCTGTTTGGAGGAACATTAATGCTTCGGGAACCGGAGCATTGGTTTTGAGTGGAGGGGACCAACTGTATAAAATGGTGACAACCGCGAGCAAAGAAAAAGACGGTTGGGAAAAGCTAGAATTAGAGGTACTCATGCCTTACAAGCCAAGTTTTGAAGAATTAAAAGTGTACGCTTGGAACCCTGGAACAGGAACAGCCTATTTTGATGATTTGAAATTCGAATTTATTGAAGAAGAAAGTGTTGTAGCGGCAGCCAAAAAAACAAGCAAGCATTTATCATTAAATTATGATGCAACAGCGGAAGACCATATTTACCAAGTCCGAAAGCGTGCTTTTGACCGCGGCTTTTTAATGGTAGAAGACAATGACTGGGTGGAAGGTTTTCTGACCGAAGGAGAAGACACCATTCCTTGTGAAGCGCGTTTAAAAGGGGATTGGCCAGATCACTTGAAGGGAAAGAAATGGTCGTTTCGAGTGAAGACCGATAGCAAGAAGTTTTGGAATCGAATGAGGACGTTCTCTATTCAAAGTCCAACTACTCGTAACTACTTAAATGAATGGTTGTGGCACAAAGTTTTATTGGATGAAGATGTTTTAGCGACTCGTTACGATTTTGTCAACTTCAGTTTAAATGGCGATGATCGGGGGATTTTTGCAATAGAAGAACATTTCGAAAAACAATTGGTCGAGCATTCCAAAAGACGCGAAGGACCTATTGTGAAATTCAATGAAGATGGTTTTTGGGAAATGATGTATCGAGATCGTTCGAATACAACGCAGACCATGGGTCGAGTTCCTTTTTATGAAGCTTCAACGGTTGATGTTTTTAAAAAGAAGAAAACCTTAAAGTCCGATAATCTAAAGGGACAATTTGCGCTCGCCCAAAATCTGATGCATCAATACCAAGAAGGCAGTATTGCTTTTTCGGAAATTTTTGATGTCGATCAGATGGCAAAATTTTTGGTCTTGACCGATTTATTTTCTGCCTATCATACTACCCGCTGGCACAACATGCGCTTTTATTACAATCCTGTCACCGCTCGATTGGAACCCATCGGATTTGACGGTTTTGGCGAAGAAGTAATGAAAATAAGTTCTAGTTTTTTGGGATATCGACGTCATTTTGAAGCGGGAGCAAAACAAGGAGAAGCAGTACTGTTGGATCATTTCTTCAAGGACCCAGAATTCTTTAAGCGCTACAATTTTTATTTACAGAAATATTGTAATTCTGAATTTGTGGAAGCATTTTTTAATAAATATGCTTGGGAGTTGGATAAATGGGAGAGCGAACTGCAAGCAGAATTCAAGGAATATAAATTTGACCGGGAACGTATTTTGAAACGTGCAAGAACTATAGACAATCTAGCGCACCTTTTTAAGGAAACAAGTATTAAAGCATATCATGAATCGGGTTCTGAAAGTAAAATGACTTTGCGCCTAGAGAATTTTCATTGTTTACCGGTCGAACTGGTAGGCGTAGGTACAGATCGAGAGCGAATTACGACAATGTTTGTTGATCCGATTTTATTGCCAGCCTATAAGAGAGGCATGCAGACGAAAAGAGAACTGGAAGTTAAAGGGGCAGGAGATTATTTATTTGCTCGCGTAGCAGGCTGGGAAGAAGTAGAAGCAATAAAAATTATTCCTTACGGAGCTCCTAAAAATGAACATCCGAGACAAGCCTTATTTGCTAGCTCAGATTGGAAAACTAGAAATTTCTTACAAGTAGATGAAGTGCAGAAGGAAATTCGATTTCGCGCCGGCAAGCATGTTGTCGAAACGGATTTAATTATTCCCGCGAATTATCGCTTAATCATTGGGGAAGGGGTGGAGATTGATTTAATAAATGGGAGTAAAATCATTTCTAATTCTGCTGTCGATATTCGCGGGTCGCAGCAAGAGCCTGTATTTATTCATTCCTCCGATAAAAGCTCTCAAGGTTTTACCGTTTTACAAGCTAAGGAAGATTCGCATTTGAAGAATGTGCTTTTCGAAGGACTAAAGAACCTGAATCACGAATCGTGGACCCTGACGGGAGCGGTTAATTTTTACGAATCTGATTTAGTGGCAGAGAATGTAAGTTTCGTCGACAACGACTGCGAAGACGGACTAAATGTGATTCGTTCGAAAATCGACATTCGCAAAGCTCGGTTTAGCAAAACTGGAGCGGATGCTTTTGATTGTGATTTTTGTACGGGTAAAATGCAAGACAGTGATTTTGAGAATACAGGAAACGATGCCTTGGATTTATCTGGGAGTAATTTGGATTTACATGATCTTCGGTTTAAGGATATTGGCGATAAGGCCATTAGTGTAGGAGAGGAGTCAAATGTTAGAGTAAATGCCATTACAGTGGAAAATGCTCCGACTGCTTTTGCTGCAAAGGATTTGTCAAAACTGGTAGTTATGAGTGCCGATATTTCTCGCTGTGGACGCGCCTTTTATGCTTATCAGAAGAAACCCGAATTTGGTCCTGCAACGATTATAGTGAAAGAACACACAGCTACAGATGTTCAGCGCCTATGGGAAAGTGATCGTTTTTCTTCCATTGATTTTGGGGCTACTTGCCAATTATCAGATCATGATAATAATGTGGAGGCAAAAGGGATTTTGTTTTTGGGTCATACTTACTCCGCTACTGGAAACGGAAACAAAGTCGATCCAAGATTATTGGAGCTGAATTTAAATCAGTTTGAAAATATTTGGCTGGGAGGTGATGTTTGTTCTGAAACTACTAAGGAAGAACAAACCCTGGATTGTTTGGATGATTTATTCGATTTAGGAAACCGTGGAAATCACTGGTCTTTAGGCAACCACGATGTGCGTAATGGACATATAGACTGGATAGAAAGCAGAACGCGCAGACCTTCCTTCTATGCTGAAAACAATGGCAAGTTTACCCTATTGAACTTGAATACCAATTTAAAGAAAGGAGATTGCCAAATTGCTAGCCCTCAATTTGAAATGATTCAAAATGTTTGTGATACAATAAATAAGTCATCGCAATTGATTGTCCTGACGCATCATGCGATTTGGTCAGGTTTAGGAGCGCACATTAGAAGCAACGCAAAGCCGAATGCAGCTGCAGGTTGGATGAAAATGGAGTGCACCGAAACGGGAACCTTTGAAAATTCGGTTTATCCTTTATTGAAGAAAGTGCAAGCCAAGGGAATCCAAGTCATTTGTTTGGCTGGAGACTTCGGACAAAAATCGAAGGCCTTCGATTACACCAACGAAGACGGAATCACTTTCCTAGGAGCTGGATTGAACGAAAGCTCGGAAGCCCGTGGTCAAGATAAGGGTGCAGCTGGCCAAGCAGATCAAGTAATTATCTTTAATTACGACCAAACGGGTCGAGCTCTGGAATGGGAGTTTGTCGAGTTAAATAAGTTGTTGGGGCAGTAAATCTTTCGAACTCTTTTCGTGGGCTGAATAAAGCATTCTTTTCAAAAAGGTCTATGAATATTTGCTTTTATCACTATAAGTGATAATCTGAGCCTCTCAATTCCATTTTCAAAAAGAGTAAATACACATTCTCCCTTTTATTGCTAAGCA
>CALFBW010000328.1 GCA_937951415.1 uncultured Chitinophagales bacterium
TGTTCTCGATTTTCATATTTCTTGCTGGGGTTTTTCTTGATGGGGTTTATTGCGATAAACCCTTACCCTAGGGATTTATTGGATAGAACCCTTGCCGTTGGGGCTTATCGCAATAAGCCCTTACCCTAGGGATTTATTGGATAGAACCCTTGGCGTTGGGGCTTATCGCAAAAAGCCCTTGCTCGGAGATTTCTCACGATAAACCCTTGCCGTTGGGGTTTATTGCGATAAACCCTTACAGTCCTTACCGCCGTTATTCTAGGGAATTTTTAGGATGCACCCTTGCTTGCGCGATGAGCCTCTTTGTTGAGCTCTTGTTCCAGGGCTTCTTTCGCTACCGTTATCGGGATACTGATGTACTTTTTCTCCAGGTAGTCCACTACCCGCTGTAAGGTTACCCGGCTTTCTGCGTCCATGGCGGCAATCTCTTTGTCGAAAACCTTCTCTAGTGCGCGTTCTTTCACTTCACGTACCCGAACTGGAATGCTCGCCATTGCTTTCTCCACTTGTCGTTTGCGATAAACCATTTGAAAATCTTCCCAGTGCGTATCCACAATAATTTGCCCCGCAGACATTTCTTGTTCTCTCTTTTTACGATTGCTCTCCGAAATACTGCGCAATTGATCAATGTCGATGAATTCAAAGGCTTTAACTGCTAATACTTCCTCTGAAACATCAGCTGGAACGCCAAGGTCGACAACGATCTTGGGTAAACGTCCTGCTTCCTCCAGCTTTTTGAATAATGGCAGTTGGAAAATCGCTTGTGTTGAGCCTGTACACAGGACTAGAACTTCGGCTGTCCAATCTCCCGCTAAAAACTTGTCTAAATTTCCTGCTTTTCCCGATAGTCGTTTGGCTAAACTTTTCGCATTGTCTAAGCTTCTATTGAAAATGTGAAAGTTGTTGTAGCCCTTAGACTGTAACATTTTCGCCATCAAGGTGTTGGTCTGACCAGCGCCTACAAACGCGATGGGTGTATCCAAAGGCATTCCTTTCGATAGAAGCTTTCGAAAAGCGAGCGAAACGATCGAAACGGCATTCTCGCCAATGCGTGTGTCGGTATAAACCTCTTTTGCTACAACTACAGCGCGTTCATGCATAAGGCGAATGGTATCGCCCGTTAAGCCCGCATTTCTACAACGTTTGTAAGCTGCTCGCATTTGTCCCAAAATCTCTCTTTCTCCAACCACTAAAGAATCTAATGAAGAGGCCACCGAAAAGTAATGCTGTATGGCATCAAAGCCGTGCTGAATCTGCGTTTTGAGCGCAAGATCCTTTGCTTTTTCTTCCGACAATTCAATGTTGAAATCTTGGTAAAAATCTTGTAAAGAAAAGGGATCGAGTTTCTGTCGTCCACATATGACAAAGAGCACTCGGTTGCAAGTGTTGAGAAACAACATTTCCGCCCAGGCGTACTTCACTCGCAGAGCTTCTAAGTGATTTTCGAAATCCTCACTGTTTTCGGCTACTTTAGGCATCAAATGCCCTATTTCGGTGATGTTCGCTTCCCGATGCGTTATGGTAAATGCGAAGATGGGTTCCAACGCTAGTGCTGTTTCTATTGGTTTACGCTGCAAAGGTAAAAGTGTGACATTTTCCCATGTCATAGAATTGTCATGAAGGTCATGACAATGTCATGGAAACTCGTTTTTTCCGATTTTGGTTCGCAAAAATGCAACATTTAGTTGGTCATTGCTGCCCGTTCTTCCACTTTATCTCTAGCTGCCAAAAGGTGATTGCGGAAAAGGGGACTTTGCCCTATACATCCGTTGCGAAAATCGATCAAAAATTTCCTGTATTTGATCACTTTCTTTTGATGAAAGTTTGCCTATGTTCTTCCAAGCTTGTGCTTCATTGTCACTTTTGAGATCACCCTTAAAATTTGATAAACTGGCTTTGTCCCAATCAAGCTTCGAAAGCAGTCGGTTTTGTTGCTCGTCCATATTTAAAGCACTCAAAAGTTGAGAAATTTCCCTAGGGCCGTCTAGGAGCAAATTTTCGTAATGCACCACAATTACGTCCTCTATTTGCTTAAGGTCCTTGGCAAGTTTTCGATGCATAAGACACCAAAGAGCGATCAGAAAATGGAGCCGATTATCTAGGGCATTTATCCAATCTCGTTCTACTTGATTTACTTCAGCTGCTAAGGAAGCAGGAAGTTCATCTGTGAAGACATTGTCATCCACATCGAAGGTCTTCAACTGCGATTGACAAGTATCTATGGGATGTCTAAGCAATAAAATAGGCTTCTGCTTCAAAGGAAAGTGCTCAATCAGCCACGGCAGTAGCAAATTTGCTCGAATAAATTTGTGAATGAGGAAGTTGGCGTTTCGAACTTGAACAGCGCGGCAATGAAAGCTCGTCCATCGCGTGAATTTCTTTGCCCTCAAGATTTTCTCGAAACTGTCTTTCCATTGATCTTGATCTTCAATTTGATCAGGACTTAAGCGCCATTTCCATTTTATGTCCTTGTCTAAAACACCCCATTTTGGGTGAATAGGTTCCCACAGTAAAGTGCTCTTATGTAATTCATGAAGCATTTCCACCAACCAAGTGCTTCCACTACGCGGTTCCGAGCACACGATAATACTGTCTTCTAGGGCAAAATTCTTGAAGGGAAGAATGCCGAACACTAGAGCGCGCTTAAGATTTCGTAATAAAAAGGACTGATTCATGAATGTAAGATTGCAGCATCACACTACTAATTTAACAGCTTTCAAATTCGCCACTAACATATGCTGTAGTATTCCTCAAAGTTTTGTTCAGGGATAGAACTATTCTTTTTGTCTTCCACTAGTAAGGCATATTCACGGAACCCTTAGCTTCCAATTTCGATAAGAGCAGTAGTAGTCATAACTTTAGTAGTAGATTTTGAAGCTGAATGACGAAGAGGCCTTCCATATATTTTCCAGGATTAAATGCTTTGCGGTTCTTCGCAGCCAGTCTAGTTATCTTGACCCACATACCGGTAAATCAAGCAAATCTCAATTTAGCGCACTTGCCAACTTGGCCAATATTTACAATGGGTACCGAGGGAGTCAATTTCTTTTTTGTACTGAGTGGTTTTCTGATCAGTTTTTTATTACTGAAAGAACAAGAAGATACTCATGAAATCAAGGTTCGATATTTTTATTGGAGACGCATTCTTCGCATTTGGCCGCTGTACATAATCATTGTGGTTTTTGGCTTGTTCTTTTACAAATTTATTGTACCTAATGCAGGCCTTTCACATGGAACGAATTATCCCTTGAGCGTGGCTGTTCCGCTCTATCTTTTATTTTTACCTCATTTGGTAAATAGCTTTTTTAAAGTGGGAGGTATTTTGCACGTTGTTTGGTCAGTGGGTGTCGAAGAGCACTTTTACTTGTTTTGGGCGCCAATTGTGAAACGGTTTTACCAGGTATTGCATTGGGTTTGTGCATGCTTAGCGGCCATCTTTTTTCTTGTCCACTTTCTTAATTTTTATGTCATTCTCGATTGGAATCATCATCTCATGACTTTTATCAGTCATTTGAGATTTCAATATATGTTTCTAGGAGGTTTGGGTGCTTATTACTTGTTTCGTTATCCAGCTAAGTTGCGAAAAGTGCCCATTTTTAAGCATGCAGTATTGCGACGAATATTCTTTTGGTCAATTATTGTTTTTCTTTTTTGTTTTCAGTCGGAGAATCTTCCTGTCTCCTTATTGGCAAGGGTTCCAATGGCTTTTCTTTACGTTTGGCTGATTTTAGATGTCATAATAAATGCAGCCGATTATAAAATCTTGGAGCACCCTACACTTAAATGGTTGGGACAGATTTCTTACGGACTTTACATGTATCACATGATTGTGATTTACTTGGTTTCTTTTTTATTTGTAAAATTCTTTTCGAGTATCCAAGCATGCTTCGTAGGGTATTTGCTGATCTACTACGGCTTAGTGTTTTCGCTTACCATTCTTATTGCTCATGTTTCTTACAACTTGATCGAGAAACAATTTTTGATACTCAAGAAAAGGTGACCTTTTTATTTATTAATAAAAAGGGTCGCGAGTTTAGCCAAGATGAATATATGCCTCGATTTTAACGATCGTATTTCCAGTTGAATTTTGTAAATGCATTAGTGATTTCAGTAGAAACCACTTCGAAATGAAGATCTTCCTTTGTCTTTTCTAAAATGACCATGCAGCCCGGTGGAAGGATGCCTTCATGATCGAATTCAAGCTCTTTTATTTTGCAAGAATTAGTGAATCCATTGTTATCTAAATTAATGCTAAACGGTTCTCCGGTGTGTCCGTAAAAGTGATAATGAAAAATAACGTTGTCAAGAAGTTCACTTATTTCTACCATGCCATATCCACGCTCGCTTCCGTCGTCTTTGTCATGGCTAATCAGTAAGTCGAAATGCTCTTTGGTTTTCTTCAGTTTGTTTATTTTTCGACGTTCATAGTCTTGAATAAACTTCTGATCGTCTCGCCCTTTTCGATCTCCGATTCTTCCGATTCCAACGAATTGTAGAAAATTATCGCCCTTTTCGAAGCGCTGAACTTCTCCTGTTTTGCAAACAAATACCCGCATGTATACATCAATTGAAAATTTACTTTCTACAGTATCTTTTTCTAATTTATTAAGAAATTCATGGTCTTCATGATTGCCTCGTACGCAGATCATATCTAAGTTTAATTCGTCGAGAAAGTCTTTGATTTTCTTATTCTCTACGGTAAAATTGTCGTGAAAACCCAATTCGTCTCGGTCGTTTCGAGCATGGCGGATCGTGGCTTTGTCTAAGTTTTCCAAGGAGGGAAATGCACCGATGTCTCCACATTGAAGAATCAGGTCAATGGACTTTCCTGTTTCATTTTGGTAATGATCACAGAGCTTAAATGGCAATAGTATTTTGCCATGTATGTCGGAGAAAATTGCAATTCGCATTTCCAAT
>CALFBW010000329.1 GCA_937951415.1 uncultured Chitinophagales bacterium
TCTTGTCTATTTATACCCTAGATCAAGTCTTTGATTTACCCGTTAAGCGACACGGTATCGGTTGGTTGGTGGAGATTTCTCGTTTCCAAAAACCAGAATTGACAGAGTTTGTCCCTACTGTACGTTCCGATTTTTATTTGAATACCACGGCCAAGCCTTTTCGAATGCGCATGCAAGAATGTCCTGTGTTGCCGATAAGGGGGAGCCAAGTCAAAAGCTTTCACTTCGCCTTTGAAGGCAAAACCTATTCAATTAATGCCGAGATCGATCAAAATATGATTGAAATGATGGAATTGTATCCTGAGCTTTCGGTGAAAACGGTGAGCGAGTTTCCCGTGTCGGATCTTGTTTTTCAAAGTATGATGCCTGATCTAAGTAAGCATTTGGAAAATAGAACGGAAGCCGAGAAAGTGCGTTTCTTATTGAGTTTCACTAGAACAGCATTCGTTTACAAAGCCGATCGAGAGAACAATAATACGCTGTGTGCCGAAGAAACCTTATTTTCGAAGCATTCAGACTGTGAAGATCGAGTGGTGCTCTTTTCTTATCTGGTGCGTGAACTGATGAACTTACCAGTCTTGGTATTGGAATTCAGCGACCATGTAGCGGCAGCAATTGAGCTCGATAATGTTTACGGCAGACCTATTTATTTTGAAGGTCGCAGCTTCACCTTCGTGGAGCCGACAGATACTAAAGATATTCTCGGTCTTGGCGAATATCCAGCTGGCTTGAGTGAAGAGACTTATATCATTCAATCCAAGTAAGCGTTGGAAATTCCTGTTCGTTTTCTTGGAATATTCACAATTTACCAGAGACTCCTTTCGTCTTATTTATTACTCCCAATTTTGAACTTTTGTGCTATCAAGACCTTAATCTCTCAAGTAGTTCGGAGACTTCAAACTTGACAAGTTTTTAATAAATTCAAAAAGTACAAAAGCTCAACTATGCATGACATTGAGCCTTTTTATCGGTGGAGAGATCATTACATCGCATCAGAAGATGAACGATCGCCTTTGTTCGGAAGAGACTATTCTGAGTTTCAATACACGACTAAAATTTACAACTACTTCATTCATCCTCAATGGGATGATATCGGCTCACCAACGCTTTACTTGAAGATTCTTTTCGTCAACTACAATTTGGAGTATGCAATCATTGAGCTCTTTGGCGAATGGAATGATGCAATTCATAACGATGTAAAGTTCTTCAAACAAAACATCATCGACCATCTGAGAAAGGAAGGCGTTTCAAAGTTCATTTTACTAGGAGAGAATGTGCTGAATTTTCACCTGTCTGACGATTGTTACTACGAAGAATGGTACGAAGATGTACGAGATGACGACGGATGGATCGTTGGAATAAACTTCAGAAGACATGTAATAGAGGAGATGCGGGAAGGGCGATTGCATCATTTTATTTACTTAGGTGAAAACTACGGAGGAGTGATTTGGCGACCGCTGAAAGCCGATCACCTCTTTCACAGCGTAGAGCAGCGACTACTCCGTCCACTAAATCTTTAAGCAAGTTCGACTCGCAGGTGCTCAATGTGTCACTTCTCCATGCACCTAAATGAAAGATTCATGTATGGGGAGACCGTACATAAAGATGCCCAGTCATTTTGCTTGAAATCTTGCGGCAAGTCCATAAAGTAAACTCTATATTTGGCGGCGATTAACTACTAAAACTACTTTTAAAGACAAATTATGAATATTCTTAATTGGAAAAAAGCCTTTTTGTTCTTAGCAATACCAGCCTTATTTTTCACAAGCTGTGGAAAGGACATTGAAGAGCAAAGAGCAGAGTTCATTGCTGTTTATGACGCCTTTGAAACTTGTGATTCAGGAAATCTATCTTACACCTTTACTGTATCAGCTTCTAGCACGGAGGAAGACAAGGTTTTGATAAGTAACTTGTATGATTTCTTTGGTGAGATCTTTGAAGGAACAATTGATGGAACAGAATTGACTATTCCTAGTCAAACGATTGATGGTTTGACCATTTCAGGAACTGGAGAATTGGATGGAAATAAATTAATGATCAGCTACAGTACGAATGATAATGATGGGAGCGACAACTGTATGGTAACAGGAACGAAGCAGTAAAAATCAAATTCACTTACTTGAAAGGAATAAAGACGCCCTTAATCTGATGGATTAGGGGCGTTTTTGGTATATTAAACTTGCAGTTTCAATTGAACAATAGCGGCATTTGTTTAAGAAAAGAGAAATTTTTCAAGGGATCTTACTTTCGATCTTGTTGATCCAGCAAATACCGTGAATGTTCAAGAGCTGGTTTATCTTTAGCAATAAATAAAAAAGAACAAATGATCAAGAGTATCATCTCCTTTCTGGTTACGGCCGCCATCATTTTTGGAGGCTCATACTTGTTCTCAGGTATTTACTTACCTGACTTTCAATCGGCATTAATAGTGGCCGCACTTTTGGCTTTCGTCAATACTTTCGTTCGACCCATCCTGAAATTTGTGTCTACGCCCATTACCTTTTTGAGCTTGGGCTTGTTTTTAGTAGTAATAAATGCTTTGATGCTTCTTCTTGTAGAATGGATGATGCAAACCTTCGAAGTTGGAACTTTCAATATCGACCCTTTCTGGTGGGCTGGCGTAATGGCCATTTACATTTCTATTGCCACTATGATCAGTCAAAAGGTGATAGGAGTTGGGAAGAAAGATGACTAACAAAACCACGGATCGCCCAATTCAAAACAAAAGAGCCTTAGAGGCGATAGAAAAGTATGCCATTGCTCGTTGCGGAAACGCAAAAGCGGTGATGGATCATGTGTCTTACATGGCCAACATTTCTGAAGAAAAAATGTATCAAGTCTTTGATAGTATTTTATCTAAAGGAAGAATAGCGCTTCATTTTCATCCTGATAGGATCTGTAATAAAGGGAGTTCAGTTGCGGCATCCATGCTAGACTCAACTGTCTATCAAAATCAATTTCAGTCCAAATGTAGCAACGGGAAGTTAGCGCCCGAAAAAGGTGGATCAAGGGATCATTGGGAAAATGCTCTCTTCGAAAATGCCTATTCAGCTCCTGATCTAGACTCCGATTTACGTCCGCGGTATGGTGCGCTAGATTTGCTAAAACACAATCATGGACCAGCTCCTAGATTCGGTTCCTGCTTTTTTGTTTTGAAGGCTGAAGTCAATGAGCGGGCAAGTTTCACTTTCGGAGACTCTCATTCTTTACCGAAGGCAAGGGGAACGACAGACTTATTCGATTTGGTTTATGCAGATCTTTTAGAGCAGTCTTTTGTCTACGAACATGCTTTGGGTGAATCTTGCATTCGACCGAATAAATTGCTGGAGAAAATAGAAACTCGTTTGAACGAGAAGAATATAAGCCAGCGGTTCTCTTCAGAAGTTCGGAATTTGGATCAGTACATCGAAGCACAAGTACACGGGCCGATTTACTGGGAAAATGATATAGAAGCCGTTTTTGTGGACGATTCATTTATTGGTACCGTGGAAGGAGAGGCACTCGCAGACTTGGCAATGAAGAATCAATTTGACTTATATTGGAAGGACGCGCTTTCACTAAATTTAGAGAATGTTCCTAATGATTTCCGTGGACCAGAAATGCCAAATTTTGCGGCAAAAGTATTGGATGTAACTGAAGGAGGAAGTATACTTCAGGCAAGACATTTAGGACTCGCAGCCAAAATTCTTAAAAGTGCATCTAGTAATACTACCAATAACAGTGAGCAGTTATTGAAGTTGTTGTGGCATACGCTTTTAAAATATGGGCAATAATTTCATTCTAATAAAAGAGTAAAAAACACTTTTACCCCTTAATCCAATTCAAATACAATTATTGACTGCAGTTGCCAAAATATTGATACGTTGCCCGAATTGGTTAGGAGACTTGGTGCTTGCATATCCTTTTATTGCAGCGGTTAGGCATTTATTTCCTGCGCATCAAATTCATTTATTGTGTAGAAATAATTTGAAGGAATTGGCAGACTTATTCCCAGGAGTTGATAAGGTCTTTGGTTTCGATAAAAAAGCGATTAATGGTTTATGGAAAAACCGAAAATTTGCCGTAGACACTTTTTCATCCGAAAAATATTCACATTTTTTCTGTCTGCCAGATTCCTTTTCTTCGGCTTGGATGGGTAGGTTTGTTCCAGCAAAGGAAAAGATCGGATTTAGCAAGGAAGGGCGTTCGTTTTTATTAAGTAGTGCCTTCAAAATTCCACTTAATTTACATAGAAGCGAAAAGCACTTGTATTTATTAAAGCAAGTAGTTGATAAAGAGATTTTAGCGAGTAGATTGCCATTTCTTTTGTCTAATAAAGAAGAAAGAGCATCACGGGAAAATAGCTGGGTAGTTAGTTTGCGATCGGTAGCAAGTTCAAGGAGCTACTCAGTAGAAACTGCTATAAAGCTTTGTCAGGAAATTCAAAAGAATTACGATGCGAAGCTCATTTTTACAGGTACGAAGACAGATTACTCTTTTTACGAAGAGGTGCTTGTAGGATTGAATGTTTCAAAGGGGATAGAAAACTGGGCAGGCAAGACCAGTCTAAAAGAACTTGTTCGGCTCTTGCATAGAAGTTCACTGTTTATTGGGGTTGATTCTGGAACGGCTCATTTAGCCAATGCTTGCTCAATTCCAAGCCTTGTTTTATTTGGTGCTGGGAATGAAAAAGAAACAGGACCTTTCTTTCATGCACCTTTTAAGATTTTGCGAAAAGAAGCACTAGACTGCGCGCCCTGTTTGAGTAATATCTGCCAATTTAAGACCACGGCTTGCCTTAATGACTTGGAGTTTTCTAATGTTGTAAGTGCAATCGGGCAATTGGAAGAAGAAGCGAACTAGTCTTTCGAATCTTTGCCAGTCACTTCATCATCATTCTGCTCTTCATCTGGAACTGCCTCCCAACGACGCATTTTGTAGGGAAAACTATCCCGAATGTTATTGAAATAGTACTTTCCAATAGAGGGTGCTAAGGTCATTTCTGTCCAAAACAAGGGAGGTACTCCATTGTGAATAAATAACTGTTGATTGTGAAAAGCGATTTCTAGAATTTCTTCTCTAAGCTTATATCGTATAGCAGCGATACGGCTCGATTTTACTGGCAACCACCCATCTTCATTTTTCATATGCCAAATATACTATGTGACTCCTT
>CALFBW010000330.1 GCA_937951415.1 uncultured Chitinophagales bacterium
ACCACCAATATTTTGGAAGCTTTTTGTTGGTCTAGAATGTAGTTCGCAGCAACAGCAATGTCATTCAAAAGGCAAAAGCCTTCTGCTTTGTTAGTAAATGCATGATGCGTTCCTCCAGCTATATTAAAGGCGCAACAGAATTTTAGAGCATAGTCCGCAGCCTCGCAAGTTCCTTGCACTAAAAGTCTTTCGCGTTTTATCAAGGCTTCGCTCCAAGGGAACCCACTACGACGAATTTCGTTTTTATCTAAGCTACCAGTTTTTAGTCGCTTCCAATAATCCAACTTATGAGTTAATAGTAAAATTTCTTCTGCCGCTTCTGTAGGTTGAAAGAAGTTGTGAGCTTCTATGCTTCCTTCGTAGAGCAACTGTTCTGGAAGAAGCTGATACTTTTCCATCGGAAAGCGGTGCGCCGGTGGTAAAGGGTGACAGTAGGCAGTATGCCAGGCGATTTTGAAGTCTGCACTCATTGGCAATAGGCTCGCAGATTCTTCTTCGCTTCCTGATTTCCCAGTTCTTTCGCGATATTTAAATCGTTACAGGCCCCATCTTTATCGCCCTCCCGCAGCCTACAATAAGCACGTTGTAAATAACCTTCGTGTAATTTGTTGTCTATTACAAGAGCAGCATTAAAGTCGGCGAATGCTCCATCATTATCTCCAAGCGCTACACTAGACAATCCCCTTGCTAGATGTGCTTTTGCTTGATGTCTATTAAGGTCTAAGCTTTTATTAAAAGCTTCCATGCTCTTTTCGTGCCTCCCCTTTTTTGCCAGACAAATTCCTAGTTTGTATTGAAAATCTGGATTTTGTTTATCTTGAATACCTGCTATTTCCAAGTCTTTTATTGCTTCATTTATATAGCCAAGTTCTATCCAACACAAAGCTCGATGATAGAAATCCATTGGACTTCCGCCGCCTGTCGCGATCACTTTGTCGAAACTTTCTTTCGCAGTAGACCAGCTGCCGCTTTTAAAGTGATTCAAAGCGGTGCGTTGCCGTTCTAGTATTTGGAGATGATCTTTTTGTTTTTTTACTCCTTTGGGAGCTATGCTAAGTGAGTTAATTACGTCTAAGGACTTACGATCCCAGTTAGATTTCTTTGATTTGGGATATTTTAATAAACCGGCCCAGATTTGATCATCCGCTTGAGTGGCAAAAAGTAGAAATACATGCTCATCTGATTCTAAGGGATCAAAGAGAATGAAGGATCGAATAGAATTAAAGTATGGGTAGTCATACCAAGATAAAGCAGTATCTGATTGATTATCTATCAGCTTAGCTGGATGCTCCGATCCATTCATTTTAGAAATAGAAGCTAGTTGAACTTCCACAGTACCATCGCCAGATAAATACTTCTTTATCTCTGAACCTTCGGCGGTTTTGTTCTCTTCATTGCTTCCAAAGCGAAGGAAGTCCATTGGTAAGCTTATGCTAGCTCCTTCACCTAGTTGGAATACCTTGCTCTTTTGTTGTGAAAGACAGAGCAGTGGCAATAAAAGAAGAAAAAATGAAAGCTTTCTCATTGATTATCTGACAATTGGGGCGAATGAAAAATAAAATAGGAAGCTTCTTAAAATGCTAAAATAAAGCGAATATCTGAGCTAACTACGTAGTTTTACTAGTCTCAAAATAATTTTCTTGATAGCAGTTTGGGATTTAATGTGCAGGAATACTCATTGCTCAGCTCTTTATGCGATATTTTTGTGCTTTATGGTCTTTTAAAGAAATTAAGACTCAAATGAGTAAGCACGGTAAAGCTTTGGTGGCAATGAGTGGAGGAATCGACAGCACAGTTGCAGCGATTCTTTTGCATGAAGAAGGATATGAAGTAGTGGGCATCACCATGAAAACATGGGATTATGCAAGTTCAGGGGGTTCAAAGAAGGAAACAGGCTGTTGTAGTTTGGATTCTATCAATGATGCACGCCAAGTGGCAGTTGATCATGGGTTTCATCACTTTATTATTGACATTCGAGAGGAATTCGGAGATCATGTGATCGACTACTTTGTGGATGAGTACATGGCTGGCAAAACGCCCAATCCTTGTGTAATGTGTAATACGCACATCAAATGGTCAGCGCTAATGAAACGTGCCGATGCGATGGACTGTGAGTTTATTGCCACAGGTCATTATGCTCAGACAAGGATGGAGAATGACCGTTGGGTGATTTCTAAAGGAATCGATGATTACAAAGACCAATCATATGTACTTTGGGGCCTATCGCAGGAAAACCTTGCGAGAAATCGTTTCCCAATTGGACATTACAAGAAAACAGATATTCGTCAAATGGCCTTTGATATGGGCTATAAAGAACTGGCGAAAAAAGCAGAGAGCTATGAAATTTGTTTTGTTCCAGATAATGACTATCGGGGTTTCTTGAAAAGGAGAGTAGATGGCTTAGAGGAGCAAGTTGCAGGTGGACAATTTGTCTCGGTTACTGGGGAATCTATGGGAACCCACAAAGGTTATCCATTCTATACTATTGGGCAGCGCCGCGGCCTTGGACAAGCTTTTGGAAAACCAATGTACGTCACGGAAATTCAAGCAGAAACCAATACAGTAGTGCTTGGTGAAGTCAAAGATTTGATGCGCAACGGCATGTATTTGTCAGATGTAAACCTAATAAAGTATGCCAATATTCCTGAGGGAGGGAAAACGGCATTGACGAAAGTACGTTACCAGCACGATGGGGTTGATGCAAAGCTGTTCCCTGAAGATGAAGGAATGCTGCGTGTAGAATTCTCTGAACAAGTGGAAGCAATTGCGCCTGGACAATCGGCTGTCTTCTACGAAGGAGATGATGTGATTGGAGGAGGAGTTATCTTGAGTAGCTTTGATCTT
>CALFBW010000331.1 GCA_937951415.1 uncultured Chitinophagales bacterium
GGTAAAACAGGACCAAATATTTCTTCCTGCATAACTGCCATGTTTTCGTCTACGTTTAATAAAACACAAGGAGCAATAAACTTGTCTTGCTCATCGAACTCTCCTCCCACTACCAACTGAGCTCCTTGACTGACCGCATCATCGACCAATGCTTTCACGCGACTGTAATTGCGCCCATTAATAATTCGGGTATAGTCGGGAGAAGCCTGAATGCCTTTTTGATCTGGATTGTAAAATTTATTAACACTTTCTTGATAATAGTCAGCAAAAGCTTGCTCCTTACCTTCTGGAACAAAAACATAGTCTGGTGCTATGCACGTTTGTCCATTGTTCATGCACTTACCCCAAGCAATTTTCTCAGCGGCAGTCTTCAGCTTGGCTGATTCGTCGATCACGACAGGCGACTTCCCTCCTAGTTCCAGAGTCACAGAAGTCAGATTCTTCGCCGCAGCAGCCATTACACTCTTACCAACATTCGGACTTCCGGTAAAAAAAATGTGGTGAAATGGTTTTTCTAGCAAAGCAGTAGCAACGGGAATATCACCTTCAATCACGGCAATCTCATTCTCCGGAAAAAGTTCCATCATCATTGCCTTCAAAATGGCCGAAGTAGCAGCAGCAATCTCCGATGGCTTCAAGACAATTGCATTCCCTGCTGCAATAGCATGCACCAATGGATTCAATGCCAATTGAAAGGGATAATTCCAAGGACCAATCAAAAGCACCTGCCCTTTGGGTTCGTATTTGATTCTAGAAGAAATACCAACCATGGGCAAAGGAGCACTTACAGCATGATCTTTCATCCACTTTCGCAAATTTTTATAGATGTACTGAATGCTCGATAAAACAGGAACGATCTCCGTGGTTTTTGTTTCTTCTGGTGATTTTCGTAAATCATGCCACAGCGCATCTTGGATGCGTGAAATGTTCTTAGGATCCAAAATCCACTTTTCAATTCGCTTAATCTTTTCGATTCGCTCTTTGCGCGTTGAATTCTTAAGAGCTTGTAGATTTTTCGCTTGTCGCTGAAGATCAAAGACTCGATCCACCTCGGCGACATTGTATTTCGACTGTACCATCGTCTGCGCTTTTTCCCTAAGATAAATAAGATCGCTGGCATTTGACGACTTAGCTCCGTATCTAGCTGGAGAAAGACCGTTGAATGTCGCTACGAATAGCTTGCTACTCTTACCTTTACTTAGGAATTAGGCTTGCCGTAGATTGTTCGGAGCCCGAAACACTTAAGAATTCTGCTGTGAAGGACAAACTCCTCCGAAGTGTAGTATGCATATTCATTTTGGTTATTCCTGCTTCTCTGCTGGCGCAGAAAACTTATGTCCAATATAAGATCGAAGACGGCCTCAGCAGCAATTCTCTTTATGCGCTCGAATTTGACGATCGCGGTTTTTTATGGATAGGAACTGAAGCTGGGATTTGTCGATACAATGGTCAGGATTTTCAAATCATTTCTCAAAAAGGCATTCCCAATGTAGATGCTTTAGACATTTACAAAGACAGTAACAATGCGCTTTGGTTCAACATGTTGGATGGCAATTTCTGTCGCTATGAAAATGGCACTTTATTGCCGCCAGATTCTTTGGTAGAATTCCAAAACATGGGCTCGTATTTCTGGGAAGACATCCTTGAAAAGGACGGCAATTTTTACATCGTCAACTCAAATAGAGATGTGTATACATTTAAAAAAAATCATGAAGGAAGAACCCTATTTGAAGACCATAAACGGACAATCGCTGACCGCATAAAAGGTCTACACATAAATAAAGATACCGACGAAATGTGGGTCTTCAGATCTAAGCAACGGTACCTACTGGATTCGCAGCTAAGTGCCACGCAGCAGGATACCATTGAAATACATCAGCTTGAAAGCCCCATCAGCAAATTTCATTGCAGAATCGATGGCGACCTTTTATACACGTCTCGACATGGAATCGAATTGCTAGAAGGCAATCAAAGCAGGTTGGTAATTCCAGCGAAATCACTAGGACTAAAAAGAACCTACACACGGCTAAAAGTCATTGGCAGAGATGCTATCATATTAACCACTGACGATGGCGTTTTTATTGCCAAAGACATCAAAAATTTCAAAGGGGAACTCATACAATTGTTTCCTGGAAAGATGCTGACCGATTTGGTCTATGATGGTGCTGGCAATATGTGGATTAGCAGTTTAAATGAGGGTCTTTTCAAGATTTTCCCTCCCGAAACCCATTGGCTTACGGAGGGAAAAACTTCTGCAGCAAACGAAATTTATAGTGTCGCCTCGAACGAAAATGGTGACATCTTCTTTGGAGACGGCGTAGGAAATCTCTACTGCACAGACAGTAGTTTGAGAATAAAGTCCAAATTAGAGACTCCCTACCGTGGTCACAGTCGTGCGAGAATGAAAGAGATCATCTGCCTTAACGACAGCATCAATTTAGTGGCGAGTGATCAAGGACTATTGATATGGAATCACAAAAAAAATACAGGCGATTGGAAAGGCAAAAAGTCGAGTATTAAAAAGCTCATTCAAGTAAACGACAGCTTAGCCTATGTCCAGAGTTCTGCAGGTCTAAGTTCGTTCAATCTTTTTACATATAAAAGCAAAAGTCTAAAACATAAAAATGGAATTGCGCTTTGCTCAAAGTCTTCAAACACACTTTATTTAGGCGGCAATCAAGGATTATCTGAGTTCAGGCTTGATTCTCTAAATGAAGAAGAAATACATGGAATTCCGAAAGTGAGAATACATGATTTAGCAATAAATAAGAAAGAGCAGCTGGCAATTTGCACAGCAAATGACGGTCTATTTCTGTACACCGAAAACTCTAATAAAAAATTCAATGAAAAAGACGGACTTGCAGGTGATAATTGTCAAGATATCTTCTGGGAAACTGACGAAATTCTCTGGTACTCTACTTTGTCTGGAATCAATAAAATCTACTTTAATTCTGACCTCAGCATAAAAGCAAGTTATTCTTACACGAAGCACAATACATTACCCAGTGAAGCAGTAAGAGATGCAATGAAAATTGGTGAGCAAATGTATGTGGCAACGGCAAAAGGTATAGCTGTTTTTATAGACAAACTAGAGGCTCAAAGAAAGCAAGAAGTTTATTTAGAAAAAATACAAGTCAACGATAAAATTGTTAGTAACGAACAAAATAACTTCTCGGAAAAGGACAACAATCTAAAATTCCATTGGAATTCGCCGAATTTCCATGAGAAGGTAGCCTATAAGTTTCGATTGCTTGGGCACAACGAGGAGTGGCAATTGACGAATAAAAGGGCAGCCGCATTTTATCAGCTACCATTCGGAGAGTATATTTTCGAGTTAATTATTGCAGGCAAAGAGGAAGGATTGATAAGTCATCGGTTCACCATAAATCAATCGGTTTGGCGTAAGTCCTGGTTTCGCTTACTACTCTTTCTTGCACCCGTGTTTGTAATCTTCTCGTTTATGTATTGGAGGCGCGAGCTAAACAAGCGAAATGCGGTTCTAAAATTAGAACATGCCGAAGCCCTTAGCACAGCTCTTCGCGCCCAAATGAATCCGCATTTCCTATTTAACTCGTTAAACAGTATTCAGTCATTTATTTTCGAAAAAGAAGAAAGAGTTGCCAATGACTATCTAGTAAAGTACAGCCGATTAATGCGCCTGGTTTTAGAAAATTCATCAAAACCAAGTGTGAGTTTGGAAGAAGAATTAAATTGCTTGGAAGATTATGTCAAATTAGAAGATTTAAGACTGGAACATGAATTGCACTATCAAGTTATTATTGACAAGGATTTATTAATAAAAGACACTTTGGTTCCTACCTTTTTATTGCAACCCATTATTGAGAATGCAATATGGCATGGAATTCAACCCAAAGGAAAAGACGGAACATTGCGCCTTCAAGTAAATAAAAGGGATCAAACACTACAATACATTATTCGTGACGACGGAGTTGGCTTGGATTATTGGGAAAACAAAGTCAAAAAACATCAAAATTCTCATGGTCTTAAGATCATTAAGCAGCGACTCTATTTAATACAAAAAATCAGTAAAGTAAAAACCAAGTTTGAAATAAAATCTATTAAAACAATAAAGGACCATTCCAAGACGCTTAACAGTTTTACAAATTCTGGAACTGAAGTTATCATCGAGATTCCCTTACTTTTGAAATCCCACTAAAAACCTCCCCACTTATGCGTTTACATGCCATAATTGTTGAAGATGAACCCAAAAATCGGGAGATGCTATCAATGATGATTACGAAATACTGCCCTCAAATTACCAGCCACGCGATTGTTGACTCCATTGCTAGTGCTAGAAAACTTTTAGCAGAAAGCGATGATATTCATATGGCTTTCTTAGACGTACAATTTCCAGATGGCTCAGGACTAGATTTACTGAATGATTTCAAGATGCATGCTATAGCAGTAATCTTCACCACTGCATATAAAACCTACGCACTTGATGCCGTTCAAGCTGGAGCCAGCGGATATTTGCTCAAGCCGATAAGTGTGGAAGAGCTCATTGCTGCTGTGGATAAAGCAGCAAAGCAAGTACGAGAAAGCAAAGAAAGCCTCTTGCGCTCAGAAATTGAAGAATTAAAGCAACTGTTGAATCATCAAAAGAATCTTCCCAAAAAGATTGCCATCCATTGCTCTTCAGGCATTCACCTTTTAAAAGTGGATGAAATCGTCCATTGCAAAGCAGACGATAGTTACACGCACCTGTATCTAGTAGACGGAACCTCTATTGTTTCCAGTCACACTTTAAAGATTCACGAAGCACAATTGAAAGATCATGCCTTCTTTCGACCACATCGCTCGCATCTAGTGAATCTACACTTCATAAAGAGCTATACCAAAGGCAAATCGGCTGAAATGATCCTGGAAAATGGAACTGAAATTAGCATTTCCAAAGACAAGCTGCCAGAACTAATGATTGAGTTAAGAAAAACAGGTTTCATTCACTAGTAGCTCTCTCCCTGCTGAGCAAGTCTTCATATCGAACTATACATTAATCTGTAAATGAATGTATTAATATCTGTCCATGCCTGCAATTTCTACCTCAAACCACAAGAAACGATCTTGATATACCCATTCACGAGTTGATAGGCAATACTCGCGAAGCAAAATGACCGGTTCACGGATATATTAATATATGAGACGACACAAAAATTACCTTTGTGTATCCCGCTTCTGGTGAATGATAATGGGAAAGCTAATTCGGCTTGATAGATCAAGTTTTAAAGGAAGTTGGAAGCATTTCAGTTTGTTCCCGTACGAGGATGGATTGCAGAGAAACGGCAGCCAGATTTACAAGTCCCTAGTAAATTTGTCTGCCGTTTCGAAGTATAACTCAAGTATCAACACTCCCAGCCCAATTTATTTTATGTAAAAATTGCAAATGTATCAAGGGAAACTTACCTTGTGACATATTGCAATGGTATATAATATCAAACGCAGTCCCTTCAAAAGATGATGAGGTGATTGGGAAAATTGTAAGCTTGATCAAGCCATGGCAGCATTAACAAAGAGTTTCGAAAAGCTAATCTTTTTTGAAACTCTTTTTTTAATATTTCTTGGGTATTTAAGAGAAAGTAATATCTTTGCAGTCCTAAACGGTTTCGTAGCTTAACTGGATAGAGCACCGCACTACGGATGCGGAGGTTCCAGGTTCGAATCCTGGCGAGATCACTGAGAAAGCCCTTGATGTAAAGTCAAGGGCTTTTTTTATTGGCATCATCGCTTACTTAGTCATTATCGACTCTCCGCTTACATCTAATTCACAGGTATTGGATCGCAATGCAAAGAGCTAATGAACAAGCAATCGCTCTGCCTTATTCTTTACGCTCCTTATACAAATAGAAAACCCTCGATAGTTTTTACACCATCGAGGGTTTGTGACTCCGGGAGGATTCGAACCCCCAACCATCAGAGCCGAAATCTGACATTCTATCCAGTTGAACTACGGAGCCATTCCTAATTCTCGGCAAAAATACTAAACATCTGGATCAGTTGAGCGACTAATACTGTCTCTCATCCCTGTATCTGCATCAATATTTTTCAACTTATAATAATCCATGATTCCCAAGTTTCCAGCTCTAAATGCTTCTGCAATTGCTTGTGGAATTTGCGCCTCTGCTTGAATTACATTTGCCCGCGCTTCTTCGGCTTTCGCTTTCATTTCTTGCTCTTCCGCAATCGCCATCGCTCTACGCTCCTCAGCTTTTGCTTGTGCAATGTTCTTATCGGCATTTGCTTGGTCAATCTGCAACTCGGCACCAATATTCTTCCCTACATCGATATCTGCAATATCAATCGAAAGGATCTCAAAGGCAGTTCCTGCATCCAATCCTTTTGCTAATACCGCCTTCGAAATCGAATCTGGATTTTCTAGTACTTTTTGATGAGAGTCTGTAGAACCAATGGTACTTACAATCCCCTCACCTACTCTCGCCAAAATGGTATCTTCACCAGCACCACCCACCAATCGGTGAATATTTGCACGAACCGTAACCCTCGCACGGGCAATCAACTGAATACCATCTCTGGCCATGGCAGCAACATTCGGTGTGTTAATCACCTTAGGATCAACCGATACCTTCACTGCATCAAATACATCACGACCTGCCAAGTCAATGGCAGCGGCCGTTTTAAAATCCAAATCAATATTCGCTTTATCAGCCGAAATCAATGCGTTAACCACTTGGTCTACACTTCCACCTGCTAAAAAGTGCGCCTCCAATTGATCTCTCGATAAATCCAAGCCCGCTTTCGTGGAACTAATCATAGGATTCACAATTCTCGTTGGTGGTACCTTTCTCAATCGCATGGCCACCAATTGCATCAGTGAAATATGCACTCCCGAAAATCTTGCGGCAATCCATAGGCCGATCGGTACAAAATAAAATAGCATCAGTAGGAACAGAATGGTTCCAACGACTGCTGCAATGCTTAAAACTTCCATATCTTTTGTTCGTATTTATTTTCCTTGCTCATACATTAGACCTACCCCTCAAGCAGAAAGACCTATCGGCAAACAAATCCTTTCGAGTTATAAACTTATCAATTACTTCCTTGCTAAAAGACTAAATAGCCAATTTTTATCTAGTGACTGATAGTCAAACCAACTCCCTCACATAAATCTTACTAGGGGTGACACGTGTTACTAAAATGGCAGACTTATCATCAATATATGCTGACTCCGACTCTACTTCTTGCAAGATGCCATTGATCATCGCACGTCCAGATAATTTCAAATCGCCAAAACTCACTCCTTGGTCACCAGCAGCAACCAACACAGGATCTACCTCATTCACACGTCCCTCTACTACTTCGGTCAAACCCACCTCATTGTGTTGCATGTATCTTATTCCCGCCACTGTTATCAGTACCGTCAACACTGAACTAATTCCCAGCGTGATGTTTCCAACCTCATTGCCGTAGGTCAAATAGGTCACGTAAGTAGCAATGACGATCAAGATGAAACCAACGATTCCAAACTTGAGCGTTCCCATCATGACGAAAAGCTCTGCGATAAGAAGTACGAATCCTAAAACCAGAAGAATGATAATGCCAATCATACTATTTTATTTTGATGCTTTAATCAGGTATCATAATAACCCCTGAACTCGTACAGAAGTTCCCTACTAAGTAGAGTCCAAAGCAAAGCTGTTCCGCTTTCTTTTAAGATAGCATTAAATCACCCGAGCAATCCCAAAACAAATGAGGTTCAGTAGCATAGCAAAGCATATAAGTAAATGTGGAGGACAAAGAAGATCAGGTCAAGGCAAAGTCTTTAGATTTCAAATGTAAAATCCATTTTTCTTCGGCGAACTGCTCAGCATATCAGCATGCTAGTTGTAGGTAAAGAAGAAAACAGCAATTCACTCTCGCACAAAACGACTGCCAGCAACAATTTCACCCGTATTGCTCAGGATTTTTAATAAATAAATACCAGACGAAAAATCGGAAACATCTAAGGAAAAACCCGTTGCCCCCCTGGCGATACTACCCGTTGCTACTATCTCCGTTCCAGCTAAATTATGTACCATAAAATGGGCAAAAGAAAGATCGGCAGGAAATGCTATTGCTAATTTGCTACTGGCTGGATTGGGATAAAGAAATAAATCGCTTTCCACCAAATCATCTATTCCCACGTTCAACAAATGAGATTGATCTGTGACCACACCGTCTTGATACCACATGTACAAACCACAGTTTTGAGGGTCTAAACAGCCGTTCTCATCAAGCTTCAATAAATAAGAATTGGGATCATCTATACTGGCTCCTTCTGCTCCATAAAAACCTGTTACTGCAAAACCACCATCCCAAGGAACGTAACACATGTCATGAACATCAATAATTTGCGTATCAAAAAAGTGATAATTGCGCTCCCAAATAAGTTCTCCTTCCTCGTTGTGTTTAACAAAAGTCAGCGGACGATCATTTATTCCCGTTAAAGCCTCCATTTGCTCCGCTATCAACAAATTCAGATCATTTACATTAGAGTAACTGATGTATTCATTATTGCCCACAGAAATCATCTTGGAGACCCAGAGATAGTCCCCAGTCGAAAAAGTATTCATTTTCAAAGTATCCCCAGCTAGAGAGAATTCATACAATTGCATTTCTAATTTATAAGAATCAAAGTTTGTGTCCACAAATTCTGAAAGCAATAAAATATTGCCCAAAGTATTAGTAATAGCCATACTCGCCACAGTCTGTGATGATCCATTAAAGCCGCTTGCAAAATGCAAAAACTCCCATTCTTTGTTCCCCCAACTATCTGTTTTTATCAAGTAACCCTCTAAGCTGCCCTCCCTATTATACTCACTAAAACCAACGATCGCAAAACCACCATCGGCCGTTTCGCGTACTTGTTTGCCATGGTCTCCCACTAAAATACCCGAATCATAGGTTTTCTTCCAAAGAAAATTGCCAAATGCATCCAACTTCAGCAGAAAAACATCTTGATTATTAATATCTGATAAATCAATACTATTTCGGGTGACTCCAGTAATGAGAATACTTCCATCGGATAATCCAATCACCGAATGACCCCGTTCCCGTCTTGGCGTATCAAACTTTTGCTGCCAAATCAAAGCACCCGTTTGCTTGTCTACCTTTGAAAGAATAAGATCGGAATCGGTTGGATTTACCGCTTGATTGGGCCTAGCATGAGCGAGCAATAAATATGAATCTTCTAAACTAAAAATGGCATCGTGAAAACCAGACCAAACAGTTGTTGCTGCATCCTCTCCAAAAACGTTAAAGGTCCACTCGCTGGCTCCCAAGTCATTCAATTGCTTAGCAAAATAGACACCTAAAGAAGCTCCATTTTCTTCGATAATTGATTGACCTGATAGGACAAAAGAGGAATCATCAGCGATGATGTTTAACGTACTTTCTCCCCTACC
>CALFBW010000332.1 GCA_937951415.1 uncultured Chitinophagales bacterium
AAACATCATTGACATCCTTGATATAGTAATCGATGCTCATGGCCAAGGCATCCTCCATAAATCCTAATTCCGCTCCTACATTTATTGTCGTAGCTTCCTCCCATTTTAATTCTTCCAAAGCGTATGCTGTTTGGGCATACCCTTGTACCAAAGAGCCACCGAATGAGGTATTAGAAGAAAGGCTTAGTACAGGTTGGTAAGCATAATCGGGAATATTGGAAGCTCCTAAAATTCCCCATCCAGCACGCAACTTGAATCTATTCAAAAATCCATCTTGTGGGAAGAAATTTTCGTTGTGCAATTTCCAACCAATGGAAGCTGAAGGAAAATAACCTACTCTAAAGTCTTCTGCAAATTTCGAAGAAGCATCTCTTCTCATGGTAAACTGTAGCAAGTATTTATTGTCGTGCGCGTAATTTACTCTACCGAAAAGTGAACGCAAACCACTGGTATTTCTTACCCCAGCAAGATTTTGCACATTTCCGATTCCCGCAGCTCCTGTCACCTGTATATCATTGCTTGGTAAACCTTGAACATAAGTTCCCAAATTTTGAAAATCAATTTTCTGCTCGGTAAAACCTACCACTACGTTCAAGCTGCTGTTTTCGCTAACTTCCGTGTTATAAGAAAGCGTAGGCTCCCACATGGTCAAGAGTGTTTCGCTACGCACTTCTGTTAAGTCGTTTTGCGTATTTTCATTAAACACATTGTCGGTACTACTCATAAAGAAAGTAGGTGTAAATGATTTTGAATAGCGATTTAAGTAATCAAGACCATAGTTCAGTTTCGCAGTCAATTTATCGGTAATAGCATAACTAAAGTTCAAATTTCCCAATACGTTTCTAGAACGCGTGTTATTGTCTTCCAGAGAAGCGCGGCCGTATTTATTGATTCCTCCAAATCCATGTACTTCTGCTTCAGGAGCTGCAAAACCTCCTTCATTTTCGGGTGCAGATTCTGGCAAAATAGGAGCGGTTGATCCTTCAAAACCGAACCAATTATTTTCCTGTAAATCTGATTGCGTCATCGACAAGGATTGGCTAATCGTTAATCGACCAAATTTGAATTCACTGTTTGCACGAGCATTTATTCTTTCATAGCCAGAGCCTATCAAAATTCCATCTTGTTCATAAACGTTACCCGACAAATAATAGCGGGCATTTTCGCTGCCGCCGCTGTAAGCAATTCCGTAATCTTGAATCATTCCGCTTCCCAATGAAAGATCTTGCCAATCAGTAGAAGGAAGATCGCTGGACAATACTTGGGGAGCATCATTCGGGTCATCCGGATCATCAATAAAATCATTTTCTGCTAATTGATTTCGGTAATCGACGAATTGCGCTCCATCTAGAAAATCAAGCATCTTAGAAGGAGACTCCGTACCAATTCGAAAATCTACCGTCAATTTAGGTGCTCCTGTATTGCTTCCTCTTTTCGTAGTAATTAAAACCACTCCATTTGCTGCTCTCGATCCGTAAATCGCTGCGGAAGAGGCATCCTTCAACACCTCAATAGATTCTATATCTTTTGGGTTCAGGAAAGTCATATTATCAGCAAATGTTCCGTCAATGACGTAAAGTGGAAAGGAGTTGGTGAGCGAACTAACTCCCCGTACAAAAACATTGGCATCTCCTCCAGGAGCACCACCATTGTTTTCAATTTGGATTCCCGCCATTTTACCTTGCAGTGCCGAAGTCGCATTTCCAGTAACGATAGAAGTAATGTCTTTACTATCGAGAGAGGCCACTGAACCCACGAGATCACTTTTCTTTTGAACGCCGTAACCCACTACGACCACTTCATTCAATAATTTCTGATCAGGTGCTAAGACAATATTGTAGCTACTGCTTCCATCGAGTTGTAATTGATACGAAGTAAAGCCCAAGTAAGAAACGACTAAGGTTTTTGTCCCTTCTGGAACTTCCAATGAGAATTCCCCATCGTAATTTGTGATGGTTCCAATGGTTGTTCCAGGTACAACCACCGTTGCACCAATTACCGTTTCACCTTCGTTGTCTGAGACAACACCACTTACTTTCTGTGCGTTTAGGCTTAGCGTTAAAAGTGGCAAAGCGATTAAAATAAGTAACATCCGTTGCAGTAGTTTGCGCGGATGTATCCAGCTTAAATAATGAATTTGTTTCATGCCAGGTTGGTTTAGAGATTAGTTATTTATGGCTATAATGATTTTCTTCTAATTAATAAATTGGGCACAATTTTCTTTATTTCTTTGTTCTCAATAATTGCTTCCGCAGCCAGCTTCGCCATTAATTCAAAGTCGGTAGAAAAGGTGGTTATTCCTCCCTCGATTATTTCTTTCACAGGGGAATCGTTGTGCGATAAAATACCTAGATCATGACCTAACTCATAGTTCTTTCTCTTCGCATCTTTCAACAACAACCACAAATCAGAATCGCCAATTGTCATGTAGAAAGTACCTTTGGCTAAATGACTTTCTTCATACTCTGGATAAACTTCCGCTTTGTGTGCATGCTTTTTGCAAAAGGCCAAAAAAGCTCGATAAACACTTTCAGGGTAATCAACATCGTCGCGATAATAAATGATGAATCTTTCGAATTTATCGATGCGCTTTTTTAGTTGTTCAAATACTACCGATAAGGGTTGCTCAAACTCTTGAGTGATACTAGAGACTTCGACACCCATGTCAAGGAATCTATCTATCAACAATAATTTACTAGCCGGAAGCACGGAAAGCGCCTCTTGACCTTCATCAGACTGAATAGGTGCAACCACGTATTTCCCGTATCGATTCTTTGTATTCGCCAACATAGATTTGTACATCTCTATGTTGTTGTGGTGAAAGAAGACATCAATTTGGTAATCCTCCCCTAGCGTTTTTCTGAAAGTGTTGTAAAAGACCTGCTGAAATATTTGGAATCCGTACAGGAATAAAGCAATGTTCAATTTCTTATCAACGACATCGTTGGCAACAAAATAACCGAGCCCATGTTTGGAGTTAATGATTCCTCTTTCCTTTAGAACTTTGTAAGCCTTTACGACAGTCTCGCGAGAATACGAAAGCTTCTTGGACATTTCATTCACGGAAGGCAGCATTTCTCCGATCAATAATTCTTTGTCAGCAATACACTCCGATATCCCCTGAACAATCTTCTCTTGCTTGGTTACAGAACCAATGCTTTGAAGGCTATTTATCTTGTCAATAAGGTGCATATCTCGATTCACTCTACTGTACTATACTGTACTGCTCTACCTCTAATTTAAGAAAATCTTTGAGAAAGACCTTCATTAAACATACTTTTTCGATAAGCGCACTTTACTGAATGGGGTGCAATCACCCTCTTTAGAAACTTGATGCAAAAATTTAAAGCCGTGAAATTTGGAGCTAAGCGAAGACGTAGACCAGCAACCTTTGAGCTGGTCGGAAGGCGTTCAAAAAATTTGAGTTTAGCTTTCAGGGAGAGCCCCTAATGTTTTTAAAAACAGATCATTAGAGTACAGTAAGCAATGTTCAAAATGCCACTGCGTTTTGATAAGAATAAATCTACCCTAATTCAGGCATGCCACCACTTCTTGTGCACAAAAGCATGAACTGTCAGAGCATTTTAAAGCGCAATAAATAAATGATTTTGCTGTCCTTTAGCTGCAAAAATCTAATGCGAGAGGCACTTCAAAACATATTCAATCCATCGATCCTTAGAAATTTCCTTGTCAATATAATAATCAGGTTGGACCCCAATATCGTCAACGACCATTTCAGGAATACGTAAACTTCTGGAAAGTGCATAAACCAGCACGTACTCTTTACCGGGAGAATAAGCAATATTTAGATTGGAAACATCCAAGCCACCTTTCGTTGTTCGGCCAAACAGTTTCACTTTTCTACTTTGCCTGGCCTCTAGTAAAAATTGCTCGTCTGTACTCACGTTTTCTTCATTGATAATGATTCCGATGTTCTTGGGAAAAGGGTAAATGGTATCCAGTTCAAGCACAGATACATTGGATTCCCCTAAGTTCACAAACTCCCCTAAATGATTTTCCAAGCTATCGTAATGGGCTTGGAACTCTAGCATTTCCTCGGGGCTTGGATTTACTTGAAATTCTAAAGCCATTCCTGTATTGGTGGCCAAACCGTACATGCGCTCATTATTTAAAGGAGTAGATAAGAATTCAACAGCTGGCATACGAATCGGATTCGTATAAATAAAAGGCAGCAAATTCTCGTAACTAGAATCATTCCCACCTGTACCGTTTCGAATGTCAATAATGAGATTCTTCGTTGAAAGCAGCACTTCTTTATTCTCCAATAAAACACTATCAATTAGCTTTTTCTGGCCACCGGTAAAAGAAGGAATTCTCAAGTATACATTGGAATTATCAATGGCAACCAAAAACGGACCTGCTGCTTCTTTGGATGACTGCTCCAACTTATAATAGGGGCCTTCCGTTTCATCTTCCAAATTCCCAGCCCCCTTGATTTCCTCGTAAGATCCAGTGATTTGAGTTTTTGGTAGCAAAGGTTCGCCCGTAAAATGAAACTCTACATGTGCTTTTCGAAAGAAGGAAAGCCAATCACTGATAAGGGCTTCACACTCGTATGGGCTTTCCACAGAGTCGATTGATTCGATAAATAATTTATTATGTAGTTCATAAGCTGCTTCCCCCTTTTCATCAATAACATATTGAAAACCAGCATCATTCTCTTCGAAAGTGGATTTTGCCCATAAAAACACCTCTTCGCAGTTTTTCTGAGCAATTACTAATTGAGGTAAAACGAACAAAAGACTAAGAACAAGACTACAGAACTTCATATCAGCAAATGTACAATAGAAGATAAGCACAGGAAGAACAGCTCATAAGTTTATACGCAAAATAGATATCTTTCCGTGCTATTTCAGTCGAACTTCCATAATAGGAATCCCATCTCTTATACCGCTCAATTTACCCTCTAGCTTGTACCTTTCACCCAATTCAAGATCACTCAGATCAAATACATTAGATTCGAATAATTCTCCTTGTCGAATAAGTGAACGTGTTTGGGGTTTGATGAAAACACGCTCCAGCTTTCCTGCTAGGTATTTATCAACTTCCTTGGGAATTTCGATCTCTCCTTTTACATTTATCATAAGAGAACCATTCCACTCACCTTCAAACTGAGCAGTGTAATCCCCAGTGCACATTTTTATTAAAAGCCCCTTTTGATACTCTCCATTTCTTATCTCAATATTCGTAGGACAGGGCAAATAAAAAAGGCTTCCGTTCCATCGATATTCTGGTCCTCTCCAAATGGTGGCACTTAGAACGACCCAGCTCAAAAATGCGAAGGATCCTAAAGACAAAACTAAATGTAAGTGCTTCCCTTTTTTGTAAGATAATATTGTTGCGATTAAGTGTACAAATGTTCCCCCGTATAATATTAAGTAGCCCAAGATATCACCTAAGCCCCAACCAAATGAAATATGTCGATAAAAGGTCCCGAGAAAGCACAGGAGTATAAGAAAAAATAAAATAAATCCATTTACGAATTTCCAAAAAGCATCCATCGAGATTTATTTATTAGCAAAGAGCAACTCAATTCACCTGCGACAGACAATATGCACAGAGTTTCAAATCCACTTGATCTACTGTCTTTATTGTTTCGGCAGCATCTCGCATGACACATTTCGGATGTTTATCGCAGTGTTTTAATCCCAAATTATGACCAATTTCATGCATGCAGACTTTTTTCATTCTTTCAATAAACTTACTTTTACTTGCGGACTTGATTCTGAAAGTTGACAAAACACAACTGGGTCCAGGACGATAAGCCAAGCCAAAAATGCCCCAATCAGTATATTTATTTTCCGGTTTTAAAATATTACCTAAAGCATCTCTTTTAGTGGTAGAAATATCCTTATTCAAGATTCCGATTACATAGTCGATCGAATCGGGCATTTCGCGTTTCAATATTCTTAAGAGCGTATCTGCACGATATCGAGGAGACTTAACATTTACGAAAGCAGTCTTCGGCAAATCCTTAGGCTCCAAAACCACCACTCTATCAAATTCGTACAGCTCCTCGATGGTATTTTTAATGGTATCAATTAGTGCAGCATCGATGTTTCCGAATCCTTGAACTGCAATAACTTTTCCAGCAGAACTAGTGCTTCCGCAACCCATTACTGCAAAAAGAAAACATAACAATAGACCATATCCAATTCTCATTCTTACTCCTAATTTGACAGACTATCTAGTTTCGAAACATACTCATCCATCTTATCCCAAACTGCATAATATTGCAACTCTCCAGCTCGATCCGTCGCATCTGTATTCTTCATAATAAAGCGACCAGTTTGGGTCTTTTCATCGAAGAACATCCATGTACCAACTCCAGCATCGCCGCCACCATGACCGATATATCCCTTTGCACTAAAACCCATAAAAATACCCGTATCGTACTCATCATCGTAAGGGTGATTTTCATCTCGTTCGTCATAATGTTGGGCACTCAGTTGTCTTTTAAACAATTCCGAATAACTAGTGGCACTTAACAAAGTGCCTTTACCAGCATGACCCTTTATTAACTCACTTAAGTATTTTGCCATATCGCTGGCTGAACTAATTAACATCCCATCGGGATAAGTTATTGCTGTGTAAAATGGCAACATTGCCTCAGGACTCGCATAAAGTCGAGAATGCTTTTCCAAATCAATTTGTTCAAGAGACCAACCTGAAGAAGACATCCCTAAAGGTTCTAGAATGTGCGTTTTAGTAAATGCATCGAAAGAAGTCTTACTGGCTTTTTCTAAGACTAAAGCGGCTAGGCTAGCGCCAATATTAGAATACTTGAACTTCTCACCCGGTTTATTTTTCAAAAAGCCTAGATCTTTATCATAGTATTCTCCCTTAGGTACTAACACTTTTCGCAAAAAGACCTCCATCGATTCCATCCTTTCCGCCGAATTTAAAGTCTGTGCTGGATATTCTATTTGTACATCGTCTAAATTTTGATCTGGAGTCATCACCCATGCATTCTCCATATAATAGTCCGTGTCAGCAATAGAAGAAGTGTGTGTGGCTAAGTGTCGAATGGTAATTGCTTGATCTGGGTAGTGAGGATTCACTACTTTAAAGGGCAAATATTTATTGATAGGGTCGTCCAGCTGCAGGAGTTTCATTTCCTGCGCTTTCATTAGGGAGATCCCAATCAGTGTTTTCGATATCGAAGCAATATGCTGAATAGTATTTTCATCATAAGGTAATTTCTTCCCTTTATTAGCGTATCCGAATCCCCTTTCATATAAAACACCATTCTCGTTGGCAATTGCCACCCCGAAACCATTAATATGTCCTTGCTTGTTTATAGCCATTAAGTCGAGCGTCAACGAATCTTGCACCACTCTAAAGGAATCAACTTTTGTCTCTAGAAGAATAGCACGCTCCTTACATGAAAAGGAGAGCATTAAAAGAAAAATACTTAGAAACGAAAAACACTTCATAGACTTGCTTAGTTTTTAATAATAAATAGAACCTCTTTCATCAAGGACGCAGCTCAAACTTCGCAATACATTTCTACAATTAAAAATAATACCAGTCAGTTTCCAGCCCTAAGAGAAACAATGCTACGCTTTGAAAAGCTGCATAGCTATCAATTGGATTT
>CALFBW010000333.1 GCA_937951415.1 uncultured Chitinophagales bacterium
CAATTTGTCGAATCGCTTGGTTGGCGGCTTAGCAATATCATGTAATACGGCTGCCCATCGCAACCATAAATCGTTGGTGTTTTCGGCAAGCCGATCCACGACCTCTAAAGTGTGCCAGAGGTTGTCTTTGTGACTGCGACCTTCTTTGGTTTCTACTCCGTGTAATTTCGACATTTCTGGAAAGATGATTTCCATTAAACCGGTTTCGTATAGCTGTCGAAAACCAATGGAAGGAATAGGAGAGCAAAGGATTTTGTTCAACTCCACTGAAATTCGCTCCATGCTCACAATCTTGATCCGATCTTTATTCCGTTTGATGGCTTCCTTAGCATCCACATGGATGGAGAAGCCCAATTGACTGGAAAATCGAATGGCTCGCATCATCCTCAAAGGATCATCCGAAAAAGTGATGTCTGGATCGAGTGGCGTTCGAATGAGCGCACGTTCCATATCAGCTATGCCACCGAATGGGTCGAGAAGTTGGTCCTTGTGCTCGCCATTTAGCCCGATGGCCAGTGCATTTATGGTAAAATCTCGACGATTTTGATCGTCTTCCAAACTACCATCTTCTACTACCGGCTTGCGTGAATTTCGATCATAGGACTCTTTTCGAGCGCCTACAAATTCGTAGTCCATTTCCTTGTAACGGAATTGAGCCGTTCCGAAATTCTTGAAAAAGCTCACTTTCACCTTGTGCGGCAGCAATTTGGCCGCTTGATGGGCGATTTCAATGCCACTTCCTACGCAAACGAGATCTACATCGGGCTTAGAATCACGATCCAACAATAAATCGCGCACGTATCCGCCCACCAAATACACTGGCATTTGGAGTTCATCACCGGCTCTGCCGATGATTTCGAGCATTTCTCGAATGTGCTCCGGTATTTTTTCTATTAGTTCCTTCAAAGCTGTAAAAGTACTGAGAAGTCGAAAGAACGCTGCGATAAAGAGATTGGTTCCAATAAATATCCTTTCTAAGCAAATTTGTTGGTTATTCTCTATTAGTCAATAAATAAAACAGCCCAAGTAGAACCAAGTGCTTGCCGAATCGGTTTTATACTTAGAGGAAACAGTTGGAAAGCGCTATTGCGAAGTAGTAATTTGGGAATAAATGCTATTTTACTATTTGTTTTTAAAATAAATACACATACTGTTTTATTACATTTTAAGAAATAAAAGCGAGATATTACAGAGGACGAAAGCTTCAGCTAAAGCAGGCTATTCGTTTCGATCTTAAGCAAACAGGTCAACATCAGTAAGTTTTTCTTAATTTGAGACACAAAAGAGTTTGTCTTACCTTTGGCGACCGCAGAAATGCCCCTTATTATGAGTCATTTTTTGAATACTATCTTATTAGCGGCTTCTTTCGATCTGAACAATGCGAATGTGCAGATTATTGGAGCTTCTTTGATCATTATCCTTTCTTACCTGTACAACATCATCTCGGAGAAGACCAATATACCTTCCGTGTTGATGCTGATTTTGACGGGAATTGGCTTGAACTTCTTGTTTGATGCTATGGGTGTTGCTGAACTTCAGACGCTGGGCGCCTTGAAGATTCTCGGAACCGTGGGACTGATTATGATTGTACTGGAAGCTGCCCTGGATTTGCAGCTCGATAGAGAAAAGGCCGGCTTGATTGGCAAGGCCACCGCCGTGGCGATCCTTGGCTTGTTTGCTGCGACGGTCGGAATTGCAGGTTTGATGACTATTCCTACTTTAGGGATGGGTTTGAGCTGGATTGAGGCTTTGCTGTACGCTACGCCTTTGGCCATTATGAGTAGTGCCATTATCATTCCTTCGGTGGGTAGCTTAAGCGAGCACAAGAAGGAGTTCATGATCTACGAAAGCACGATATCGGATATCGCGGGCATTATGCTGTTCTACTTCTTGCTAGGATTTTATGGGCCAGAATCTGCCGATTTGGGAGCAGCCAGTTTAGCCTTTGTAGGGCGTTTGCTGATAACTTTGGTAGTCTCTGTTATTGGAAGTTACTTACTGATCTTTGTGTTCCAAAACTTGAAGGCGCATGTGAAGTTGTTCTTGCTGATTGCGATCTTGCTGTTAATTTACGCAGTGGGAAAAATGCTGCACTTAAGTCCGCTTTTATTCCCATTCATCTTTGGTATCATTTTAACGAACCAAAAGACTTTCTTTCAAGGAAAATTGCGGAAGTGGGCTAAGCCTAAGAAGTTGAAGGAAATTGAGAATGAGTTTTATGTCATTACTATTGAGACGGCCTTCGTACTTCGTACTTTCTTCTTCGTAATCTTCGGTTTGAGTATTGATTTGGCTTCTCTCCTTGATCCAGGCGTATTGATTATTTCTGCTGCTATTTTACTCATCTTATATGCAGTGCGTTTTATTTTGCTGCGTGCTTTTGTAGGAAAAGACATGACGCCAGAACTTTGGATCGCTGCCCGCGGATTGATCACGGTTTTACTTTTCTACTCTTTGCCCGACGAGCTAAAGAACAATAGTTCTAATGTAATGGGAATCTTGCTCTTCGTGATTCTAGGTACTAGCCTTATCATGACAGGTGGACTCATCAGTGGTGGTGCAAAACCTACCTCTCTCCAAGACATGGAACACGACGATGTTGGATTGGATCTTATTAAGCCAGAAAGCGACATCGAGTCTGATGATCCAGAACAGCTTCCTGAAAACACTTCTCACGACACAGACCATAGTACTAGTTCAGAAGAGGGAGATTTATCGCCGGTTTAAGTAGTTGATTGTAGGACGGCGTTTTTGAATTGTTTATCGTTTTGGCTTTCAGGGTCAGGAGATCGATCCCGAAATTAAAGGCGAAGGCAACTCCGTCAACTACAAGTATCGAATGCAC
>CALFBW010000334.1 GCA_937951415.1 uncultured Chitinophagales bacterium
CTTCTGTGTACATGGGCTTGAAGGAGTTTCTAAGACAACATGAAGAATTGAGCCAGTGGTCATTGAAGCACAGTTTTGAAATTTTTGGCAAAGGAGCCTACGATTAGATTTGATTCGTAAACTCAATTGAAAAACAAACTAAGAAGTCCTTATTCTAATAAATGATGGCGCTAGAATACCCCAGCATCATTGCATAGATCCATGAGTTGAGCGGCATTCTTACTGTTTTGATAATATTCATTAAGCACGGATCTCCGTTCTTTGATTTCAGCATCACTGATCTCGACATCGTGCAATTCGTTAATTTTTATTAAGCATTCACTAGTAGAATTAATTGAATGCGTGAGTTTGCTTAGCTTGGTTCCTTTGGTCATTGCATCGTTGGCAAGAACATGTCGACCACCGCAAAGCGCATAAATTAGTTTCAATTTTACGCCGGTATCTTGTTCCGTCCACAATAAGTGCATTTGCGCTTCTTGAATGATTTTCTGCATTTCGGCCTCTTCAGGATTAGCAACAATTTTTACATTCTTTTGCTCAGCAAGCGCGATTAAAGTGGGTGAAGGATTTTTCCCTGCAATAACAATAGGAAAGTCAGTCGCCCCAGCAATTCGATGGCAAATTGCTTTGGCTGCTTGTTCGTTTTCAGGGACAGATAGATTTCCGTGATACAGTAAATAGGAGCCTTTTCCTTTTTTTATACTCAATTTATTCGTTGGATGAAAGCAAGGTAGCCATTCCACTTTCGGATGTATTTCTCTGTAATAATCACGGTCTTTTTCTGTGATGCCTAAAATTAAATCTGCTCCAACCAATTCCTTTTCATAAGTTTTGAGTCTTCCAGCTTCCATGTCGAAATAGATCTTTTTCAGACCTTCCGATTGTTTGCCTAAACCTTCATAATATTGCCATTCAATGTTGTGCATCCGCACGACTTTCATGTGACTGTCGAGAGCGGGATGATTTAGATAATAACAAGAATGCAAGCCTTCGAATAAAATCGGGCTGTCTGAATTACTTAATTTATTAAGTAATTTGTCACTTTTTCTTGAGGCTACTATGTGCGGTCTAGCATTTCCGAGACTCAGCAAGGGGTTCTTGCGCTTATAGTACGAAACCGAATCACAGAGCTCTTCCAAAATGGCGGCTGGTTTTCGGTCTTTCTTAAAGCAATGTAAATCAATACTTACACCCATTTCCTTTAAAGCTTTTATTTTATAGAAGACATCAATAGCTCCTCCATAATCTGCTGGAAAAGGAATGTCAAAGGAAACGATTTGCAGGGTTGAAGCCATGAGGTGCTAAAAATTTGAGATTGGCTAAAAAACTTAGTATATTTGAAATCTGATACCACAAAGCTACCACCAATGGATGTAATTAATAGCAACATAAAATATTTGCGCAGTCTTCGAAAGCTGACCCAATCTGCTTTCGCTGCCGAGTTAGGCATAAAACGAGCGACTTTAGGAGCTTACGAAGAAGGGCGAGCTAAGCCAAAATACGAGGTGTTGATTGAACTCGCTGATAACTTCCAAGTTCCACTCGAACGATTGATTCGGGAAGATTTACGGGGAAAGGAGTTAGCTGATTTGGAGTCGCAACCTTATGCACGTCCCGTCAATGAACCACTCGTACCGCTTCAGAGATTGCAAAAGGATGGAGATAGTCCTTTTCGGGTATTAAGCATCACTGTAGATCAAGATGAGCGGGAGAACATAGAGATGGTTCCAGCGAAAGCGGCAGCAGGTTACTTGTCAGGAATGTCGGATTTAGATTACATCAAAGAGTTACCGAAGTTTCAGCTGCCTTTCTTGCCCATCGGAACATATCGGGCTTTTGAAATTCAAGGAGACAGTATGTTGCCCTTAGAATCAGGCCCTATTGTAGTAGGAGAATACGTACAAAACTGGCAAGAGATCAAGGACGGCGGGACTTATGTTTTGATATCGGAAAACGACGGTTTGGTATACAAACGTGTTATGAACGAGATTGAGCAAAAGCAACAACTGGTTTGTCATTCTGATAATCCCATTTATCCGAGTTTCGATTTGCCAGTTTCTGAACTTCGGGAGGCTTGGGAAATAAAAGCATTTATTAGCAAAGACCTACCTAAACCCGATAAGTCAGCCGATCGCTTCGTGGAGCTCATGAAAGAGCAGCAATCTCAGATACTCGATTTACGATGGGAGCTAAAGCAGCTTAAAGGAAATTAGCCCTCTTTTTTTCATGGACACATTACCTAAAGGCAGCTCAATTTGAGCCTAAGCTTAGTAGTTATTATGTTCTAGGGAGCTTTATGACTAAAGTCTGCAATGCAATACTGATCCAACTTCTTGATGTTTTTTTGTTTGTCGAAATCAGAGATAGCTACTTCTTTTTCTTAGTTGGTTATTCTTGTATTTTGTGTTTTTGTTTGTTTATACCTTGCGGCTCATTTTGAAAATGATACATGCATTCAAGCTTTAGTGAAAGCTAAGCGAAAATTTAAACTCTCTAAAAAATGCAAAATTTATTTAAGTGTGCAGCAGCAGTACTTTGCCTGCTAATGTGTATGACCAGCATGCAAGCACAAAAAGTCTCGGGAATTGTTCTCGACGAAAACGACTTTCCAATGGTCGGAGCAACCATTGTTGAGAAAGGAACTTTGAGCGGCACGATTGCCAATGCAAAGGGTGAATTTACCATCGACTTAGGTAAAATTCCCACCGCTATTGTCGTGACTTATGTGGGTTACAAGACCCAGATGGTTCCGATAGAAGGCATCGATGATCTTACTATTGTATTGAAGCAAGGAAATGCACTTGATGAAGTTGTTGTAACAGGCTCTAGAGGTAAATCTAGAACTGTTTTGAGTTCACCTGTTCCCATCGATAATATCAATGCTTCCGACTTGAAGGCTAGCGGACAAGCAACGGTGGATCAAATGATCAACTATAAGGTTCCTTCTTACAATAGTACCAACCAAGCGGTTTCAGATGCGACAGCACATTTTGATCCTTCTGAGTTAAGAAACCTAGGGCCCTCTAGAACTTTGGTCTTGATTAATGGAAAGCGAAAGAACCAAACAGCACAAGTTTACTTGAATGAAACACCAGGAAGGGGAGAAGTAGGTACAGACATGAAGAGTATCCCAGCAGCAGCGATTGAGCGCATAGAGGTTTTACGTGACGGCGCTTCTGCTCAGTATGGATCGGATGCAGTGGCGGGGGTGATTAACATTATCCTAAAAGAGCGTACCAGTGGAGGAGAAGTAAATGTGGGCGCAGGAATAACAACCGAAGGCGATGGCTTGACATACGGAGCGGATTTTACGACAGCCGTAGGAGTTGGGAAAAAGAGCAGCCTAAATATAACAGGAGATTACTACTATCAAGACGTGACAGATCGTGCAGGGGAGTTCGGCGATGAAGTTGGTGACCCACTTTTTGGTGTGTCTCTAGGAGATAATCCTGAG
>CALFBW010000335.1 GCA_937951415.1 uncultured Chitinophagales bacterium
TGAGATGCACAAGCCTATTCTTGTTGATTCACTTAATGCTTGAATGCAGGTACAATGAACTCAGCTAGCTTTAAAATTCTGACTTTTCAAACCACATTACATATTTCATAGATGTTAAATAACATTGCAAGCTTAAGAGAATAAACAATAGAAGTATATATTGGAGTAAGAGAGAATTATATCTCATTACTACCATGAAAGAAAGGAGACTGAATGCAATAGCGTTTTCCCTTTAAGACTATGGAATAAGTATTCAACATGCGAAAACAGAAGAGCCTATTAGTCATAATAATTCTTTTGAGCTTGGGATGCAAAAAAGAGCCCAGCTATTTTGATATTTGCCCTGAAGAAGTTATACACGGTTACGAGCATTATCTAGAAGTTCCTTTCACCGTTCATCCACATCAAGCAATTTACTCAGTAGGCGATACTATTAGTTTTGAAAGCAGTTTCACGGATTCCATCTATGATATTACCAGAGATGTCCGCTTCAAAATTCAAGATTTCCCGTTTGGCCCAATGCCTGCTTTGTATAAAATAAATAATTCTACTTGGGACTCAGGGTATGATCACTGTGAGCTTATTGTTGAGGATAGATTTAATCCTTCCTTTATAAACACAATAAGGTTTGGGAAATATTTCCCAGGTGAAGTGATTTATCTTGATTCAAGCTATCTTTTCAAATATCAGATTGTATTGAATAGCGCAGGAAGATATTGCACGATAATTGCAGATGTATATAATGAAAATGGAGGTGGTAGTAGTTCTGGAAAAGATGCAAACGTAGTAGCCAATGAAATCGAATTTGAAGGAAAGTGCCCAGTTTTCTTCAATATTTGCAATCGAATTGTTGGAGGCGATCCCCACTTCGACGATTTTATTGATGAATTACAACTCCTAGATCGGGAGGTATTTTCTAACAATCTTGGCTCTATAAGTGATACCTATAGAGAACATCTTGATAGCGGGAGCAGAAAAATAGAATGGAATGGTGTTTTTTGTTTTGAGGTTGCAGAATAAAATCTTCACAATAAAAAAGATAAGATTAGCTTAATAAATATTGGAACTAGAGGAATTATTGTTCGTCCTTCAAAATACAAGAACCCAGTCTATCTCCTCCTTTAGTTCTCCAAAACCTTCGGCTTTTTATCCAATTGATAAACCATCCCAAAATTCAAATAGGTATTTCCATAGCCCACCTCGAAGTACATACCCAACTGTTGTGATAATTTTATTCTTCCACCAACACCCGCGCTACCCGACCATGCAGGAGTAGGCAAATCCAATTGATCTTGAAAATCTTCTGCGCCGTCACCTTTCGATTTTACTTTATAATAGTTTATTCCAAAAATCCCGATCGCATACAAATCAATCTTCTCGAATTGAAATTGATTTTGATGATACAAGGCGCGAATGCCAAAAGAGTAAATATCAATTTTATAGGAATACCGCCCAGCAGATTGTCCGTTAGGGAGAATAAATGGAACGGGATCAATTTCTGGAATATTGAAAAAGGGCGTAGTGGCTGTCGACCAGCCAAAAAATGGTCCTAAAGAAACCTCCTTTTCCAAACCATAATCGTAGCTTATTTGAAACTGTGGTAAAGAACTTCCCTTACCATCCACGAATGGCTCGTCGCTGCCTGCTAAGGCCAATGCTGCATTTAAGTAATCTGATGGAATGCTATTGAAAACCGCAATACTCCCCGAGACATTGTTGGGCCAACCAACCCCTAAATGCAAGAAATGATGACCCGGCTCATAATTTTGTGCCTGTACTTGCATAAACCCTAAAAACAACAAACATAAAAAGCAAAATCGTTTCATAATAATTTGGTTCTAAAAGAGCGTTCTTATCTGAGACGCCTCGATTCCTGAAAAATCACCTTTCCCTTGATAAAACAAAGCAAAATTACTATCTTTACGAACGTTCGTTAGTTATGACTTCAAGACCATCCAACAGCCCCAGAAAGGAGCAAATCATCAACATCGCCAAGAATTTATTTCGAGAGCGAGGATACAGTGCTACCAGTATGCGTGATCTTGCTTCGGCGGTAGGAATTGAGGCAGCCAGCTTGTACAACCACATCAAATCCAAGAACGAGATTCTGGAATGGATCGTCTTTGGTATGGCGGAGGAGTTCTTTGCTGCCATTCGGCCGCTGGAAAACCGACAAGATACTCCTGAAATGCTCCTTCCTGTCTACATTGAAGCACACATTGGAGTCATCGTCACACATATGGATGCAGCAGCTGTTTTCCTACATGAATGGCGACATTTAGAGCCCAAAAGTTTGCAGCGTTTTATTCAGCAACGAAAAAGCTACGAAAGCAAATTCGTAGAAGTGGTACAGCGTGGAATCGATTGCAGACAGTTTCAAGAAGTGGAACCCGACTTCCACGTGATGCTGCTCTTTTCTTCGATGAATTGGATTTACGATTGGTACAAAGAAGACGGACCCTTAAGCCCTGAGGAAATCGCAAAGCAAATCGCAGATTTGTTTTTGCATGGATTGAGTAACAATAGAATTGGACAATAAATAGAAAAGCACAGCTTATGTACGGAAATGCCTTTGTTGATCCCGATGAGTGGAAGAAATTAAAAAAGGGGGATAAAACGCCGGAAGATCCCGTCAAATTAGAAGCTTTTCAAGCTAAAATTGACCGCGGAGAGAAAATTGAGCCTTCTGATTGGATGCCCAAAGAATACCGTCGTCAGCTCATTCGAATGATAGAGCAACACGCCAATTCTGAGTTAATAGGCGCTTTGCCTGAAGGAACTTGGATCACTCGGGCACCCGGTTTCAAAAGAAAAATGGCGATTATAGCCAAAGTGCAAGATGAAATTGGTCATGCACAATTGCTTTACAATGCCGCAGAATCTTTAGGGAAGTCGCGGGTAGCTATGCTCAACGACCTCATGTCGGGCAAGGCAAAGTATTCCAATGTCTTTAACTATCCTGCGCTTACTTGGGCAGATGTGGCGGTGATCGGCTTCTTGGTCGATGGAGCTGCCATCGTCAATCAACTCATTAATTCCAAAGGTTCATACGGTCCGTACTGTCGAGCTTTGAAGCGCATTTGTGCCGAAGAGGCTTTTCACCTCAAGCAAGGGCACGACGCTTTCGTTGCCTTGGCAACAGGTACTCCCAAGCAACAAAGCATGTTGCAGGAAGCCCTTAACCGTTGGTGGCGTCCGCTCATTCATTTCTTCGGACCATCCGACAAGCAGTCGGTACACGGTGAGACCCTGCAACGCTGGAAAGTGAAAATGGCGAGCAATGACGACATGCGAAATAAATTCTTCGATCAGTATGTCCCAAAAATCACCGAGGTAGGTTTAACCATTCCTGATCCTGAATTGCGCAAAGACGAAGCAACGGGCGAATGGTTTTATGGCGATCCAGACTGGGACGAATTTTTCAGAGTAATAAAAGGCGATGGTCCTTGCAACAAAGAACGTTTGGCAGTGCGCCATTGGGTCAACGAAAATCACCAATGGGTGAGCGATGCTTTGCTTCGTCCAGATCGTGTGCGAATGGTACCACTAGCTTAAGCTTTTCCAAATAAAAGAGCATGAAATCATTAGATCCGCGGGTAAACCGTATGGGCGCAGAAAAGGTAGACAGTGCCGCCGCCGATGAAAACAATTACTGGGAAAGCTTCGAAGTTTTTCACCAAAAGAAAACGGGAACAGCTTACGTACATGTGGGTTCTTTACAAGCCAGCGATCACGAGATGGCGATGCTTTTAGCGAAAGAACAATACGGTCGCAGACAAACCACAACAGGATTATGGGTGGTAAAAACCACCAATGTTTTTGTCATGGAACCCGACGAAATAGAGATGTTTAGTACAACCAGTTCGAAAACACACCGGGAAGCCGTTGAATACAAAGTGCGGGACAAAATTTCTGCTTTTAAGGAAAAAAATAAATAATGAACGATCAGGCAGCTCGACAGCTTTTATTTCAAATGGCAGACGATGCGCTCATCATGGGGCATCGAAATTCGGAATGGACAGGTATTGGCCCTACGCTGGAAGAAGACATTGCTTTTTCTTCTATGGCGCAGGATAAAATTGGTCATGCTTATCAATTGTACTCGATTCTGCACAGACAATTTGGAGAAGCGGATGTTGATACGCTCGCATTTGGCCGAAAGGAAAAGACCTTTCGTTCTTGCCAGTTGGTAGAACTTCCCATTGGCGATTACGGCTTCAGTTTGATGCGTCAATTTTTGTTTGATTCAGCAGAGGTTTTACGATACACATCTTTGCAATCCAGTGCTCTAACTTCTTTAGCGCAACTTGCCGTGAAGGTAAAAGGCGAATTGCGCTACCACAGCATGCATGCTGATGTTTGGGTTAAGCAACTAGCAAATGGCACTGAAGAAAGCAAAGCCCGCTTGCAAACTGCACTGAATGAATTGTGGCCTTATGCTTTGGGAATGTTCGAAGAAGGCGATTGGCAAGAAGCCCGAACTACAGCCGAATTAGGGCTAGCCGAGGGCCGCTTAAAAGCTCAGTGGCTAGAGTTGGTTCAGGCAAAATTGAAGGGCTGGAACCTAAATGTTCCTTCCGATTCGAATCCAGTGGAAGGCGGCAGACAAGGTTACCACAGCGAGTACTTAGCACCACTTTTGTTGGAAATGACTGAGGTGTTCAGCATCGATCCTTCTGCGAGTTGGTAAGCTGTTGCAGGCGACTTTTATTACTAGAGCATAAGCCAGCTAGAGGTAAAAGCAAGTGCAACTCCTAATCCTTGGATCTACTTTTCAAAGTCATCATGTAGGTGGGATTACTCATTAATTCTCGACTTCCGTAACCATTCAGGGCTAATTGCCGTCATATTATCATAAGAATTCTTAAAATCTATGGTAGTATTAATGCCATTCCTAGCTTAGAAAGCAAGGAATAGCGATCTTTGCCGCACGAAAATAAATAGCTGAAAATGAAAATCTTTCTACAACTAATACTGGTTTCTGCCCTGGTTTTTTCCCTGGGTTGTAAACCAAAAACGGGAGCGCTAATCGCTCCTGATGAAGCGCAAGCTGCAGCCGAGGAGGCAGGTGAAGAAGTGACTCAACTTTCTGAAATTGAAGTGAGTGCTCCTGCGAAGCCTGTTTACAATGGTTCTGAAGCGCGCATCAACGATTTGATCCACACCAAATTGAAAGTTTCTTTCGATTGGGCAAATCGTCATTTGAATGGAGAAGCTTGGTTGGATGTACAGCCACATTTTTATCCTACTCAAACGGTAGAGATTGACATGAAAGGCTTCGATATTCATGAGTTGAAAATGGTGAAAAATGGCGCAAAAGAGAAGGTAGAATACGACTACGATAATTTAGTTGCCACCATCAAATTGGGCAAGGAATATGTACGCGGAGAAAAGTACCAGTTGTACATCAAGTATACCGCGAAGCCTTATGAATTAGAAGACGGCGGAAGTGATGCTATTACATCTGATCGTGGTTTGTATTTCATCAACCACGATGGAAGTACGGATCAACCAAAACAAATTTGGACGCAAGGTGAAACAGAAGCTTCTTCTTGCTGGTTCCCTACGATTGATACCCCAAATGAGAAAACGAGCCAAGAAATCTACATTACGGTAGAAGATAAATACAAGACTATTTCAAATGGTACTTTAATGAGCTCTACAGCAAACAGCGATGGAACGCGCACGGATTACTGGAAGCAAGAAAAGCCACACGCGCCTTACTTGTTTGCGATGGCCATTGGAGAGTTTGTGGAAACGAAAGACAACTGGAATGGTTTGGAAGTAAATTACTACATGGAGAAAGATTACGGTGAGTACGGCTCTTTGGTTTTTGGAACGACTCCAGAAATGTTGACTTTCTTCTCAGAAGTTTTGGATTACCCTTATCCTTGGGACAAATACCACCAAGTAGTAGTTCGCGATTTCGTTTCGGGTGCCATGGAAAACACAGGCTGTGTAATTTTCTACGATGCATTGAACATGGATGACCGCGCGTATTTGGATGAAAACCACGAAGCCATTGTTGCACACGAATTGTTCCACCACTGGTTTGGCGATTTGGTTACTTGTGAGTCTTGGGCCAACTTGCCACTAAATGAGTCTTTCGCGACTTACGGTGAGTACATGTGGATGGAGCATAAATACGGAAAGCCAGAAGCTGATCTACACCGCTTGCAAGCCATGTGGGGATACTTCAACGAAGCAAAAAGCGGAAAGAAAGTGGACTTGATTCGCTTCGATTACAATGACAAAGAGGACATGTTTGACGCGCACTCTTACAACAAGGGTGGTTGTACTTTGCACATGTTACGCAATATTGTTGGAGATAAGGCTTTCAACGAATCATTGAGTACTTACTTGAAAAACAATGAGTACAAAACGGTGGAGATTCACAATTTGAGAATGGCCTTTGAGGAAGTAACCGGGGAAGATTTGAACTGGTTCTTTAACCAGTGGTTCCTAGGAGCTGGTCACCCTATTCTTGACATTTCTTACGATTACGACGCAGAGCTAGGACGTCAAAACATTACGATCACTCAAAGCCAGCCAGAAGATGTATTTATTCTTCCAATGGCAATCGAAGTAACTACTGATGGCCGCATCGAACGTCAGGAGGTAACGATGGATGAGCGTACACAAACGTTCAGCTTCAATGTAACAGCTGAGCCAGATCTAGTTAACGTTGATGCTGACAAATATTTATTGGCAGAATTTAACGACGATCGTCCTGCAAGTACCTTCTTGTACCAATTTGAAAATCCGAACAACTACGTTTCGCAACGCGAAGGTTTGATGGGCTTTGAAGAAGAGCAGGGAGAAGAAAAATATGCAGCGGCAATGTTGAAAGGTTTGGATGATCCAAAATGGATGATTAGAAGCAGAGTTTTGAGCAATATTGATTTAGAAAAAATTGCCATGAAAGACAAGTTCATCAGCAAACTTCAAACCTTGGCTGTTTCAGATGATAAGTCAGAAGTACGCAGTGGTTCCATAAACTTACTAGCAGGTTTGGAAGATGCACAATACGCGGATCTGTACAAAAAGGGACTTAATGACAAAGCATACAGCGTGGTTGCTGCATCTATGGGTGCTTTGGGAGCTGTTGATAAAGCAGCTGGTTTGAAAGCTGCGAAAGAGTGGACAGACAGCAAGAACGGAAACATGGTAGATGCTGTTTCTACTGTTTTAGGAAAAGACGGTGGGAAAGATGCTCGCAACTATTTCGAAGGCAAAATTGACCAACTTTCGGGTGGTGCAAAATTTGGCTTCCTAGAAAACTACGGTACGTTCTTATTGAATACCGATGATAATGCTGCTGTAGATAATGGCATCAAAAATTTAGCAAATACTGCATTAGATGATAGCACTTGGTGGTTGCGTTATAGCGCTACCAAAAGCTTAGCAGATGTTCGTGGGGCATGGACTGGAATGGCTGACATGGAAGAAGATGAAGGAAAGGCAGCAGTGATGCGTTCACGTATTGAAACCATCAACTCTTACATTGATGAAATTAAGTCGAAAGAAGATCACCCACAGTTAAAAATGTTTTACGGGACGCTGTAAGGATTTATTAATTAAAAAGACCTTAAACTATTGCGAGAATTAAAATTCTCCTTTATTATTGTCACATGATTACAAAGAATCAAACATGCTGCTGTTGTTGTACTACTTTTAAGTGGTAGAGCTGCGCATGTAAGATTACAAATACAGAAGCCCTTCCACTGAATAGTGGAAGGGCTTTTTTAATGACTATGATTCTAGGTAATAAATAAAACGAAATGTTAATAATCACACAAAACTGTTGCACTTGCTGTTGCTGTTGTCTTTCGAGACAAAGGAAGCACCTTCATATGCATTAGTTCAGTGAAATAACTTTACACGCTATGAGGCCTTCCTTTCCAGGAAGGCTTTTTTTTATGCAAATAATCAAGTAATAAATAAGAACAAAAGATGACCACACAAGCTCAAACAAAGCAAGAAATTGCTCCGCTCCGAATTGGAGATAAGGCGCCCAACTTTCAGGCGAATACTACTTTTGGACCAGTAGAATTTGACAATTACAGGACTGATCACTGGACCATTCTATTTTCTCACCCTGCCGATTTTACACCAGTTTGCACGACTGAATTATTGGCCTTTTCTGAACAAAGAGATTGGTTTTTGGAGCGAGAGACAAAATTGATCGCCGTGAGCATTGACAGTATACATTCGCATATTGCTTGGGTACAAAATGTCAAAGAGAAAACAGGCATAGAATTCAATTTCCCTATCATTGCCGACACCAACAAAGAAGTGGCAAACCTATATGGAATGATTCATCCGGAAGCCAGTTCAACGGCTACAGTACGAACCGTTTTTGTGATAGACCCAGAAGGAACAATTCGCTTAATCATTACTTACCCACTAAATGTTGGAAGAAACATCGAAGAGGTAAAACGCGTTTTGACAGCCCTTCAAGTAGCCGATGTGGAAAAGGTAGCATTACCGGCCAATTGGAAACCAGGAGAAAAGGTGATTGTTCCTCCTCCGCGTTCTCTAAAAGAAGTAGAAATTAACAAAGAAAAGTCATACGAGAAAATAGATTTTTATTTACAAAAGAAAGATTTACAGAGAGAGGTTTCTTTCTAAAAAATAAATAAGTTTGGTTTTATTTGGAGTAATACTCCTAGGTTGATTAGCAGGCGGAACGGTGGTTCGTTCCGCCTATTTTTTTCATAAAGACTGCACTTTAATTAGTTACAAAAATAAATGCAAGCAATTCAAACAAAATTCACTTTCGAAAAGGAGCTCCAAGAGATTCAGAAAGAAATAGGCAATACGAGCCTAAAGCGGTTTCCTTATTTGGAATCAAAAAACGGGAGCAAAGTCTATGCAAAATTGGAATGGGAAAACCTCGGAGGCAGTGTAAAGGCAAGACCAGCTTTTGCCATCATAAAAGATGCTTTACAAAAAGGCTTACTGCAGAATAAAACACTACTCGATGCGAGCAGTGGAAATACAGGAATTGCTTATGGTAGTATTTGTCACCAGCTAGGAATTCCAGTAAGCCTTTGCTTACCCGAAAACGCTTCCGCAGAACGGATAGAAATATTGCAAGAGTTAGGAGTCGAGATCATTTACACATCTCGTTTTGAGTCCACGGATGGCGCACAATTGAAGGCACAGGAATTGGTTCATGAACATCCGGAAAAATACTTTTATGCCGATCAGTATAGAAACGAAAACAACTGGAAAGCACATTATGAAACAACGGCTCATGAGATTTGGGAACAGACCCAAGGAAGAATAACGCACTTCAGCAACGCACTGGGAAGCACGGGTACATTTATTGGCACCAGCCGAAAATTAAAAGAGCTCAATAATTCTATTCAATTAATTGCACTACAACCTGATTCGGCTTTACATGGAATGGAAGGATGGAAGCATTTAGAAACAGCCATTGTTCCTACCATTTATGATCCTACAGTTGCCGATGAAGTGCAGAGCATTTCTACCGAAGAGGCTTATGAATTGATTCACTTAATAAAAAAAGAAGAAGGAATCTTAATCAGTCCCTCAGCTGCTGCAAATTTAGCGGCCGCACAAAAAATAGCAAAAGAAAATTCGAACGCATGTGTAGTAACAACGCTTGCAGATAATGCCGATAAATATTCAGAAGTAATAAAATTTATTTTCAATGAGCAGTAAGGAAATCGATACTAAGAACGAAATAGCAAATTCCTTTGTTCTCGAAATAAATGCTGCCGCTCAGGAAGTAATCATTGCAGATGGGGAGCGTTCTTTCCCCGATGAATGTTGTGGCTTTTTCTTCGGAAAAGAAGGAGAAGAGCGTCGAATTATCACGCATGCCCTAGAAGTTGTCAACAATAAAGAAGGAGACAAAAGAAGAAGGTTCGAAATTCATCCTTCGGATTACATGAAAGCAGAAAAATTCTCGCTGGTGAATGAGCTAGATTTTTTGGGTGTCTATCATTCTCACCCAAATCATCCAGCAATTCCATCCGAGCACGATCGAATTGTTGCACTACCCTTTTTCAGTTACATCATTATCTCTGTATACGAAGGAAAATTGGCCGATTTTAGATCGTATCGACTGAACGAAGAACGGCAGTTCGAAGAAGAGGAAGTAGTGCTAGAAAACAAATCAAAGACAATATAAACAACTGCTGAAAAGCACTGAAATAATAAATAATTTTTAATAAATAGCAATGGCTAAAATAATCATCCCAACTCCCTTGCGGAAATTCACCAACAACGAAAGCACTTTTGACAGTAATGCAAAAACGGTACAATCCGCTGTCGACGATTTGGTAGCTACTTATACCTCTTTAGAAAAACACATTTTGAAAGACGACGGAAGCATACGATCTTTCATTAGAATTTACTTAGGCGACGAAGACATAAATGTTCTGCAAAAGGGACAAACGAGTCTGAACGAAGATTCTGTTTTAAGTATAGTGCCAGCGATTGCAGGTGGAATTCCAAACATCAAAAACCAATAATATGGCAGGGATAAAATTAGAGGCTGAAGAATTTGCTCGCTACGCGCGACACATCAGCATCCCAGAATTTGGAGTAGAAGGACAGCAAAAACTAAAGGCGGCAAAAGTCTTGGTAGTAGGAACGGGCGGACTAGGCTCTCCGCTCCTATTGTATTTAACGGCTGCTGGTGTTGGAACCATTGGCATCGTCGATTTCGATGTAGTGGATCGCAGCAACTTGCAACGTCAGGTTTTGTACGATGAGCGAGATATCGGCAAGAAAAAAGTACGAGCGGCTCACGAGCGATTAAAGGCACTCAACCCCTTAGTGCACATAATTGTACATGAAACCATGCTGACGTCTGAAAATGCCTTGGAGATTATTCGCGATTACGATTTGGTGGCTGATGGTACCGATAATTTTCCCACGCGCTATTTGGTCAACGATGCATGTGTTTTGTTGGACAAGCCCAATGTATACGCTTCCATTTTCCGATTTGAAGGACAAGTTTCTGTTTTCAATTATAGAAATGACGAAGGGATTCTAGGTCCGAACTATCGTGATTTATTTCCGGAGCCTCCTCCTCCAGGGCTCGTCCCAAATTGTGCAGAAGGCGGTGTTTTAGGTGTGCTCCCGGGCATTATTGGTAGCTTACAAGCCAGTGAGGTGATTAAGGTCATTACAGGCGTGGGAGATCCCTTAAGTGGGCGGCTGTTCCTCTTTGATGCGGCTTCCTTCACCACAAGAACCTTGAATTTGCAACGCTCCAAAGACAACCCTTTGAATGGTGAAAATCCAACACAAACGGAACTGATCGATTACCAGCAATTTTGCGGAATCAACAACGAACAGGAAAGCCAAGAGGTGAAGGAAATAAATGTGCAGGAACTGGAGGAATGGAAAGCAAGAGGCGAAGATTTCCAACTCATTGATGTTCGAGAATCCTTCGAATACGAAATCGCCAACCTCGATGGAGAATTGATTCCACTCGGCACCATTCTTCAAGAAGCGGATCGTATTTCTAGAGACAAGAAGGTAGTCATCCATTGCAAAGCGGGTGGACGTTCAGCAAAGGCAGTAGAGCAATTGCAGGAACATTTTCAATTGGAAAATCTGTACAATTTGAAGGGCGGAATTCTGGCTTATGCCAAGGAGGTGGATAGTGCTTTGGCGACTTATTAGTCTTGGCAAGTCCGGGTGGGCGGGCCTAAACGAATCTGCTTGGGGCGGACCTATCTGTCCGACCGAGGTTAAAACGGGCTCTATAAGAATTACCTGTCT
>CALFBW010000336.1 GCA_937951415.1 uncultured Chitinophagales bacterium
TATCATTTCAGCTGGAGGCAAATTATCCTTTCTTCACATGAATGAAAATTTGCAGGAAACCTTCAGAATCTTGGGCTTGCATCAAATTCTACGTTTCTTTGATAAGCTTCCAGAAGCCAAGGAATATCTTAATGAAGCTTGAGTTTTCGACATATTGCAGCAAAGAAAACTTACATCAAATTCGGGAGTTCGTTCAGAATGCCCTAGAGCGAAAAGGTGTGAGTGAACGACTACTTCATCAATTGGTTTTGGCCATTGATGAAGCCTGTGCAAATGCTATCATTCATGGCAATGACTGCAATAAGAAGCGAAAATTGCAAGTGACATTGAAGGTATTCGCCTCAAAGATTGAAATCAACATCTCCGATGTGGGCCATTTTTCCCCTAGCAAATTTGCCAAAGCCGCTGTAAACATTGATAAGATTGTAAAAAAGGGAGCCAAAGGAGGACTAGGTTTACATTTAATGCATTCTATCATGGACAAAGTGGAATACTACAAAAAGGGCGAACTCCATTTTTGTCGCTTGACCAAGCGCATCTAAACCTACAAGCTCCTTTCACAGCAAGCCTTAGACTCTAAAAGCACAAAGCGCCCTTTCCAATCATTGCAGCTCAAAAATCCTTACCTTTGCGCCTGCAATAAAATCTTAGTACGCCCTCTTGCGTTGTAGCAAGGTAACTACTAATCGGAGGCGAGAATCCTAAGACAGATAACTGGTTTCTCACTTGTTGTATTCAATCAAAAGTGCCTAGCAAAATGCCATCTATATTCCACTTTGGAAAACTCATTCCTATCCTTGCGTTGTTCCTAGCAACAAGCTGCAACATGCTTGCTCAGGACGTCCTTTTCTCTGTTGCAGGAGAAGAAGTTGAAACTGATGAATTCTCCTACGTTTATGAAAAAAACAACATGAACGACAAGGAGTTGTATGCTCTCTCTTCTTTGGAAGAATACTTAGAGCTCTATATCAACTTCAAACTAAAGGTGAAGGCTGCGGAAGAAGCAGGATTATACGAAGACCCTAGCTTGAGAACTGAGCTAAAAAAGTACAGACGACAGTTATCAAAGTCTTACTTGACCGACCGTGAAGTCAACGAAGAGTTGGTGAAAGAAGCCTATGAACGCAGTAAGAAAGAACTTAATGTTTCGCACATCTTATTGATGTTCGATGCCAACATGAGCCCTCGGGATACCTTGGAAATGTACAATGAGATGCTCATTATCAAAAAGGAAATCACTTCTCGAGCAAAGACCTTTGCGCGCGCTGCCAATGCTTATACCGATGATAGAGACCCTAATTCGAAAGAAAAGGTAGACGGCAACATTGGTTACATCACTGCTTTCAATACCATTTATCCTTTCGAAACTGCAGCCTATAATGCGGAGATTGGGGAAGTGGTTGGGCCCATCAAAACCATTTACGGATACCACTTGATTTTGGTAGAAGATGAGCGAGAAGCACAAGGAAAAGTTGAAGTAGGACAAATTCTATTGAAAGTCCCAGAATTAGCCGATGATGCGATGAAAGCGAAAATCAAAGCGAAAATCGATGAGATTCACGAACAGCTAGAAGCTGGCCAAAATTTCGAAGAATTAGCACGGAAACACTCAGAGCACAAAGTGAGTGCAGCGAAAGGTGGTTACTTGGGATGGTATGGAACTGGCGTTTTGACCGAGCAATTCGAAAAAGAAGCCTTTGAATTAAAAAAAGCAGGAAGCATAAGCAAGCCCTTCCTCTCCGACTACGGTTGGCACATTGCCAAACTGATTAATAAGCGCGGAGTTGGGGAGTATGAAGACATGAAAGGAGAACTCAAACGACGGGTAGAAAACAACAGCCGAAGTCGAGTTTCTAGAAGTTCATTTATCAAAAAACTTAAGAAGGATTACCGATTCACTGAAAACATGGATGCGTACTATGAAGTGACAGATGTAATTGATTTGATAGAATTTTCTACGGGAAAATGGGATGCTTCGGCAACAAAAGACATGAACAAACCTGTTTTCAAGATTGCAGGAAAAGGATACCCACAATCACTTTTTGCCAAATTCATACAAATCTCTCAGAATCGACCAGAAATGAAAAAGGAGAAGTCTTTTGAAAAGAAACTTCGTTTGATGTTCGACAAGTTTGCTGAGGAAGAGCTCATCAAATACGAAGATGAGAACTTGGAAAATAAATACGAAGACTTCCGCAGACTTATGAAAGAGTACCGTGATGGTATTTTGCTGTTTGAATTAACAAACCGCAAGGTTTGGGATAAAGCAGGAAAAGATACGATTGGCTTGGAAGCTTTCTTCCAGAAAAACAGAAACAACTATTTGTTTGAAGACCGTTTGGAAGCAAAAATCTACACTTGCGAAACGAAGAAACAGGCACGCCAATTGAGTGAACAATTAAAGACCTTCAAGCAAGTGCAGTCGAGCAAAAAGTACTTACGCAAGATCAAAAAAGGCAAATGGACTGGAGGCGATGAAGAAAGCATTGTTCGTGCCATCAATGTTGCTGAAGGAAGCACGGTCATTAAAGCGCACAAAGGACTTTTTGAAAAAGGAGACAACAAAGTGATTGATGCAGTGGATTGGAAGGATTCAGTATCACGAATTGTAGAAACCGATGACAACCGTTATGCGGTGGTCTGGAATAAAGGCATTCGAAACCCTGAACCAAAAGCCCTAAGCGATTGCAGAGGCTATGTTATTTCGGACTACCAAAACGAATTGGAGAAAGAGTGGATTCAAGAACTTAGAGATAAGTACGAGATCAAAATTAACAGAGATGTTCTTAAGAGCATGGCCAAATAAAGGTGTAGATTCATGAAAATACAGGCGAATCATCTCTTTATTATCATTTGCTTACTTGCCTTTATCGCACTTAATTTTTCGAGCTGCGAATATCTGGGCATTGCGCGTGAGCGCCAAGAAAACCAAGGCAAGGCAATAGCTAAAGTATACGATTCCTATCTGTATGAAAAGGATCTCAAAAATGTAAAAACCATAGGCTCAACTCCAGAAGATAGTGCACGTGTGGTTGACAATTTCGTGAAGTCTTGGGTAAAAAAAGAACTAACCTTACAAAAGGCTAAAGAATACCTTCCTTCAGATAATTCTGAAATTGAAGAACAAGTGCAAGAGTATCGCGAGTCACTCATTACCTTCATGTACGAGCGTGAACTCTTGAGTTCTAAAGTAGATACAGAAGTAAGTGAAGAAGAAATAAATGCGTACTACAACAACAATAAGGCACACTTCTTTTTAAAGAACGATATTGTTTATTGCCGTTACTTTTTTATGAAGAATGGTTTTGGAGAAGTGGACACCGTTCGCAAATACATGAAATCACAATTTGATGAAGAAGCTTCAGAAGCTTTACAACAAATCGGTTTTCAATTTTCGGCCAACTTCAAATTAGACGGAGAATGGCTTTCTTATGATAAATTAAATGAAAAACTTCCCAGACGCTTAGGAGCCGCCAGTGAAAACTTGAAGAAAAACAAACTCATCGAGATTTCAGACAGCTCTATGGTATACTTTATCAAAGTCCATGATTATGGGTTAAAGGGCGACATTGGCCCTCTTTCCTATAACAAGCAAGATATTAGCAAGATCATCGTTAATAAAAGGAAGGAGGAATTTCTACGCACTGCAAAAGCAAACCTGTACAATCAGGCCATAAAAAATCGCAAAGTTGAACTCTACTATTAAGCTTTACACTTTATTTATTTCTTTGTTCTTCTGCTACACACAGATGAATGCCCAACAAGAATACCTGGTTGATGAAATCGTAGGTATTGTTGGAGATAATATAATTCTCTACTCAGAGGTAGAACAGCAATATCAACAAAGTTTGGTGCAGGGCATTCCTGATAACGACTTACAATGCCAGGTCTTAGACAACATATTGCTACAGAAGCTACTGAAAAACCAAGCAGAATTGGACAGCTTGGTAGTAACTGAACAAGAAGTCGAAGGAGAGTTAGACAATCGATTTAACTACTACTTGCGATTGATGGGTGGATCTGTAGAAAAATTTGAAGAATACTACGGGAAAACAGTTTTGGAGTTCAAGCAAGAGTTCCGACCGCAGGTCAAAGAGCTGCTTTTAGCACAGAACATGCGTCGCGAAATTGTTCAAAACGTAAAAGTGACACCTAACGAGGTAAAACGATTCTTTGCGGATATTCCCAAGGACAGTCTTCCCTACTTCGCTGCAGAGGCAGAAATTGCTCATTTGGTCATGAAGCCCGATGTAAGCCCAGAGAAGAAAGCAGAGACTTGGGCAAAACTAGAAGAACTCAGAGATAAAGTAAGAAACGGTGAAGCCGATTTTGCTTCCTTGGCTAAGATCTGGTCGCAAGATGGATCGGCTGCGAATGGAGGTGCTCTAGGCTTTATGAAAAGAGGGGAACTTGTTCCTGAATTTGAAGCAGTTGCCTATAAAATGAAACCAGGAGAAGTATCGGATGTAGTAGAAACTCAGTTTGGCTTACACATCATCCAATTGGAAGAGCGCTTGGGTAACCGCATTAGCACGAGCCACATTCTCATCAAACCAGAAATTACAAACGAAGACATTAACGATCTGAAAGATCAATTGGAAGATATTCGGTCTTCCATCTTAGCAGATAGTATTGACTTTGCTACAGCGGTAAGCGATCATTCGATTGATGAACAGAGTGTGGCTTTTGGAGGAATCATTTTAGATCAGAATACAGGCTCAGGAGTGCATTTAATGGATCAAATGGATTCGGAATTATTCTTCGCCATTGACGGTTTAAAGGAAGGAGAGATTTCAGAAATAAAAGACTTCAAGCTATTCGATGGCACTAAAGCTTACCGAATTTTGAAGCTAAAACGAAGAACGAAACCACATGTAGCCAATCTTGATGATGACTACACGAGAATTATGGAAACGGCTTTACAAGTAAAGCAAGACACAGAGATGATTGAATGGATACAGGACAAAGTTGACAAAACTTATGTGCGCGTAAGCGATAATTACGATGCTTGTTCTGCTATGCAAAAATGGAAAAAATAAATACCCACCGAGTTTGGCGCAATTCCTGTTTATTTAGGATAAAGCTCGCAAAAGCGGACGAAAGCATTGACATAGATGAGTGAAACACAAACAGCCGGCCGAACTGACGTACAGGCCGTTGAAGGTCTTTCAAAAGCCTTCCAAAACCTAAGAACCGAAATTTCGAAAGTAATTGTTGGTCAAGAGGATGTAGTAAAAGGCGTTTTGTTGGCCATTTTCTGCGACGGACACGCCTTACTGGTAGGAGTACCGGGACTGGCAAAGACCTTATTGGTCAAAACCATTTCCGACGTATTGGACCTCGATTTCAAACGAATTCAGTTCACCCCTGACTTGATGCCTTCCGACATTACAGGATCGGAAGTAATGGACGAAAGTCGTGCCTTTAAATTTAACAAGGGACCGATTTTCACCAACATTTTGTTGGCAGATGAGATCAACCGTACCCCTCCAAAAACACAGGCAGCCTTGTTGGAAGCCATGCAGGAGCGTTCGGTGACCGCTGCAGGTGATATGCACAAACTGGATTTACCCTTCTTCGTGTTGGCGACACAAAACCCGATTGAGCAAGAAGGAACTTATCCGTTACCTGAAGCACAGCTAGACCGTTTCATGTTCAACATTACCTTAGACTATCCTTCTTTCGAAGAAGAGGTGGCGGTAGTAAAAGCAACTACGACCGACCGAACTGTACAGTTAAGCAAAGTAGTCTCTGGAGACGAAATTCGTGCTTATCAAGCCTTGATTCGCCGCATTCCTATCGCAGACAATGTGTTGGAGTACGCAGTTAATTTGTCATCTAAAACACGACCAGGCACCAAGTATGCCACAGATCAGGTAAACAATTACTTGTCGTGGGGAGCAGGTCCTAGAGCCTCCCAGTATTTGGTACTTGGAGCTAAATGTCACGCAGCGGTTTCAGGAAAATTTAGCCCAGACATTGAAGATGTACAAGCAGTGGCACCAATGATCTTGCGACACAGAATTGTGAAGAACTACAAAGCGGAAGCGGAAGGAAAGTCCATTGATGACATTATCGCTGACTTGCTCTAAGCAAAAGCTTCTATTAGTAATAAGTAATAAAAAAGAAACCCCCTTGATCCTAATGATGATCAAGGGGGTTTTATTTTTTCAATAAATCTTGCTTGTAAACAAGCAAGATTGAATAGGCTCTCCTACAAACCCATCACGACCAACTCTACACGATCGGCCTTTGAATTGGGAAACTTGGCCATTTGATTACCCATTCCTTGGTAACCTACTCTGTTTCCAGCCACTCCCTTACTTACCAAGTAGTTCGAAAGCAACTTCCCTTTGGCTTCGGTTTCTTTGGCTTGTTGATCAGCCAAAGCAGTAGAACTGGTGTAGGTCAAGAAGCCAATGTTTAGTCGCGGGTATTTATCCATGATCTGCTTTAACAAAGCAATCTGGCGGTTTGATTCTGGATTCAGATTCCCCGTTTTTGGATGGAAAGACACTTCGTCCAATATGAAACGTCTTCTTTTATCCATCTTACCAGCTTTCACAAAATTCACAAGATCCTTTGCAAAGCCACTTTCATTCATCGCTTGCTCCAACTGAGGGTTCGCCGCTGCTTTTGCTGCTGCTTCCCCAATAGATCCTTCTACATTCGCTCCTTCGTTGGCCATTTGTTCTGCCGCACGATTTTGCTCCGCTTGAATCTTGATCAACTTCTCACGCTGCGCAGCTGTGAGCTTTGCTTCGGCTCTGTTCCGCATATATTCGAGCTTCTCCTCCCTTGTCATTTGCTGCAACTCACTGCTACTCGCTTCAGGTACAATTTCTTTCTTCGTACTTACTGAAGACTCCGAGGAATCTGAAGACAAGCCAGCATCCGAATCATTACCAGAGCTCGATTCTGTTCCACAAGAACAGACCACAAATAGAAGGAGGAGAAAAAAGTAAGAAAATAAACGCATAGCCAGTTTGTGAGCACGACGCATTAGTCGCTTTATTTGATAAACATTTCGGCTCAAAGATACTCCTGTACCTAAAATTTAAGCACCATCTGGAGCTAATTCTACGACTAAGCCATCCATATCATCGCTCAAATGCAATTGACAGCCCAATCTGCTCTCGTCGTCCTCCACAAAAAAGGCTTGATCGAGGATGGCCTCTTCGTCTTCCGACATCTCTGGTAGCTCATGATCCGACTTCACATACACGTGACAAGTCGAACAAAGCGCCATGCCTCCACAAGTACCCAAAACAGGTAATTCACTTGCTTTGCAAAGCTCCATCAAGTTCAAATTCATGTCGGTGGGAGCTTCCAATTCGTGCTTTAGCCCTTCCCGATCAATGACGGTTATTTTAATATCTGCCATAAACTTTTAGGCTTTCGCTTTTTCAAAACCCTGCACACCATTTACCGTAGTGTATTTGAAACTTAGCTTTGCGTCTGGATAAATGTATTTGAAAGCCGACTGCACCATAATAGTCGCTTCATGAAATCCACACAAGATCAGCTTCATTTTCCCCTCATAGTTGTTGATATCGCCAATAGCATAAATGCCTTCCACATTCGTGCTGTAATCGAGCGTATCCACATCAATGGCATTTTTGGTGATGTTCAATCCCCAATCTGCCAAAGGGCCCAATTTCGGCGACAAGCCAAACAGCGGCACGAAATGATCACAAGTCTTGCTCATTTCCCCTTCCGTCTTGTGCTTGATCACGACTTCCGAAAGATTGTCATCGCCATTAAGCCCCACAATTTGCGCATCGGTAATCAAGTTAATCTTACCCGCTTCTGCTAACTCCATCACTTTCTCTACCGAGTCAAGGGCTCCTCTAAAGCTGGTGCGGCGATGTACTAGCGAAACCTCACTGGCAACATTCGCCAAAAAGATGGTCCAATCCAAAGCAGAATCACCACCACCGGCAATGACCACTTTTTTATCTCGATAAAATTCAGGATCGCGAATAATGTATTCCACGCCTTTGTCTTCAAAATCAGCGATGTTCGTAATAGGGGGTTTACGAGGTTCAAAACATCCCAAGCCTCCGGCGATTGCAATCACAGGCGCTGCATGTTCTGTTCCTCTGCTGGTTGTTAACTTGTAACGGCCATCTTCCATTTTTTCTATGGTCTCGGCGCGTTCTCCCAAAGTAAATCCAGGCTTAAAAGGCTCAATTTGCTTCATCAAATTATCCACCAAGTCACCGGCCAAAATTTCTGGAAATCCAGGAATGTCGTAGATGGGTTTTTTTGGGTAAATTTCGGTGAGCTGTCCACCAGGCATGGGTAAAGCATCAACCAAATGACAGCGCAACTTGATCAATCCTGCCTCAAAAACCGTAAACAAGCCACATGGGCCCGCTCCTACTATTAAAATGTCCGTTTCTACCATAACTCAAAAATGGAACGCAAAGGTAGGGTGTATAGTTCGCTTGTGCCCATATGCCCGTTGAAAAGACTGCCTTTGTCAGCACTTCTCTCCAAAAGCTTACTACTTGGACACAGAAATACCTGAGAAGTTATTTACGCTCCTGTATTTATTAGCAAATAAAAGAAAGTGCTTTTGTAAAAAACGCATTAACGCGTCAGTAAAACCGTGCCCTTTCGTTGCAATTGGAAGCCGTTGAAAGAAAGCATCTCGATTACATAAGCATAAACTCCTTGCGGCGCCAAATCTCCGCGAATTCGGCCATCCCAACCGAAATCCGGATTGGTCGATTCAAAGATTTTTTCGCCCCAACGATTCAAGACCGTCATTTTGTAATCGTTGTAATTAGGATAAACGACGACTGGCTTAAACTCGTTGTTTATACCCTCGGGGCTAAAAGCATTGGGTACATAAATACGCGAAGTCTGGCTAATACAGAATTGGTTGGAAGCTGTTGTATTGGTTTCCGTTGGCAAGCCAGGAGCGTTGCAATCAAAGCTCGCTTGCACTCGGTAACAATACTCTCCACTTTCGGGCTGAATACCTGATACATCATCAACATATTCTAAAGGCTCATTCGGGGAAAGTGTTGCTAACTCCGTTTCTAAGTCTCCATCCAATCGAAACAATCGGTACTCATTCACGGTCGCATTTGCCATTTCAAAGGCGTTCCAATTGAGGCCATTGGTCAAATCAAGATTGTCTTCTCCTTCGAGAAAGATCGTTCTACCAAGCAAGCTTCGTCTTTGTAATCCACAACTATTTTCCAACGCTAGACGGTAATACCACGGCGCTCGATCGGTGAGAACATCGCTATCTACGTAAGCGGTTTGGACAGGTATTTCCGTTGGCCCAAGGTCAATGATTTCTCCCATGTCTAGTGAATCTGTTCCACGAAAGACCAGTGATTTGTCAAAGAAACCAGATTCGTCTAATGCCCAGCGTAACTGTATTTGATTTTCATTTATTACCGTCAAATTCTTTAAAAATAAATAAGACGGTAAGCTGGCTAATTGCACATCTACTTCCACTTCATTGGAACGAGAAGTGTTAAGTCCGCCCACGCTTTCGGCTACTAAGGAAAAAGCAATCACACCTCCATCAGTTGGCGCTAAATCATAGGTATAATTAAACTCATTGGGACCCAGAACCGCAATGGGAGTTGGATCTCCAACTTTATACAAACGATGCTCGCTGGTTTCCCAACCTTGATAGGCTGTCCATAAAATTTTGATATTGTTTGTACAAGAGTCAAACTCATAGGTGAGGTGTATTGTTTTATGCGGTTCAGCAGAAAATACGCCTCCTACTCGACAGAAGTCGAAAGTAGAAATATCGTATTCCTCTGGACCAAGTTCAGGCGTGCTTAGAATGTCTTGATATAAAGGGTTAGAGGGATCAATTGAAGAATCAGAAACCAAAATAGAATCGATCAATTGAAAAGCTCCAGAATTGAAATTGTAGAGATAGTAACCGAAGGTTTCTGGGGAAGGGCTAGGTTCCCAAGAAATAAGGGTTTGACCTCCCAAAACAGTGACATTAGTTATTTGAGGAGGTTCTGCATCGGACAAGTCTAAAGTGTCTGAACTTACAGAAGTTCCCGTTGTACATTCATGCGTTAGGTAATAAAATTGCGTGGCACCTGTAGGTTGCGGAACAATCGTAGTGGTTTCTGTTCCATCCACAACCAAGTCAATTTCTGTGTAAACACCCGCTAGGGCATCAGCAGAGAAAATGTGGGTAGCGACGAAATCACCTGCACAGGCATGATTGTTCTCCCAAGTTAGCAACACATCGCCATTGGCTTGCTGTGCTACACATTGAAGAACTGGCGCATCTTGGGCATTGATGCCACATGCTGCCAAAATAAATAAAGCTGTTAAGAGTAAACGGTTCATTGTGTTGCCGTACTATTCGTTCAAATTATTGAGCTGACCTGCGGTCACCTCGAAAAGCGATTCCCTGTCTAAGTATTTGATGGCTAATTCTTGCAATCGTTTAGCGCTCATGTCTCGAATCGTGGCTGCAAAATTAGGGAAATAATCAGCTGCAAGCCCGCAAGACACGATATCTTCAAATTCTCTCAGTTGATTAAAAGGGCCGTCCATGGACACCATCATATCTCCTAAGAGGTAATTTGTGAGTAAGTTCAATTCTTCCTCGCTCACCAATTCCTCCTGTAAACGTCTAATGGCGAGATATATTTCTTTCTTCGCAGGTTCCAAAACATGTTTACCTACTTCTGTACTGATAAAGAAGTAACTGTCGTGTTCTAGATCGGTTACCATGGAATACACATTGTAGGTATAGCCCGCTTCCTCCCGGAGTTTTTTCATCAACCTTGATCCGAAGAAGCCCCCCAAAAGTGCATTCAAAATAAATATTCCAGGTGCGTCTTCGTGCTTCATTACAGGGATGCGTTTCCCAATCAAAATGCTGCATTGGCTGGAATCATCGACTTGTATTTGATCAATCCTTTTCGCCGAAGAATGCACAGGATAATCCCATTCAGGAAGTGGTTCATGGGCAGGTAAGATATCGCCCAAATATTTATTCAGTAATAAATGTGTTTCAGCACTGACCTTTCCAGCAACGTAAATCCTGGCGTAAGTCAGACGATATTGTTTTTCATAAAAGTGGAGTATATCCTCTTTGGTCAAGACTTCGAGCTCGCTTTTTTCTCCTGTTAAGCCGTAGGGGTGTTTCTCTCCGTAGAGCATTTCGCTAAATCTACGAGACGCTAACCATTCTCGCTGCGTTTGTAAGACCTCTAACTCTTGAACAGATGCACGAATGTGTTTCTCTAATTCTATTTCCGGAAATAGAGGTTCGAGCAAAATTTCTCGAATCAATTGCAAGCCTGCTTCGAGCTGCTTGTTCAATCCACTGAAAATGATTTTACCTTGATCGGTTCCCGCCTGTGCTTTCAAATGTGCTCCAAGTCCGTCCAAGCGCTCTGCGATTTGACGTGCACTGCGTTTGTGAGTACCCTCCATCAACAAATGCGCCGTAGCAGCCGCCACTTCTGGTTTTCCCTGCTGCCATTTACCCGCAGGAAAAACAATTTCAATGTGCACAATGTCTTGCGTACCGCCGGGAATAAGGTATACCGCTGCTCCATTATCCAATTTCGCCTGTTCAGCGCTAGGAAAATAAATAGAATCTGGCCGTCGAATGACCGGAGCTTGCTTGCGGTTTAGTATTGCCTCCTTCATTTCTTATGATAATTCAATTGGCAACATTTTTCCTTTTGGAAAATATCGGAAGCCACCCGCAAAACGTCTTCTGCATCGATGGCTCGATAGTGTAGCATTTCTTCGTTGATTTCTTGTGCATTTCCCAAGAGCTCGTAAAAGGCCAAATTGTAGGAGATATTGAGCTGACTGGTTCTGCCAAACACGACAGTCGACTCCACCTTATTTAACAACTTTCGCTGTTCCTCTTTTGATATGGTTTCATTGGCCACCAATTGCAATTCCGACCAAATGGCATCGGCAGCTTGTTCATGACTTACCCCTGATTTCAACTTGCCTTCCACTACTAGCATACCCTCTTCCATCTCTCCACTAATGTAAGCATCGATGTAGGTGAAGAGTTCCTTTTCTTTTTTTAATGTCTGTTCCAATCTTGCGGAACGGCCAGTTGCTAAAATGTCAGTAATAAAATCTACTTTATAAAAATCAGGATGTCCTCGCTCTGGCATTAGGAAGCTCAAATAAATGGCATCCGTTCCTGCTTTGGTTGGAAGATTTCTACACTGGTAAGCTTTTACCATTTCAGCTTTCGGAATAATTATTTCGTTGGCTTTTCCTCCAGGAATATCACCAAACCATTTATTGGCTAAATCAAAAACTTCTTCAGCATTTACTCCGCCTGTGACTGTTAAAATCGCATTTGCAGGATGGTAATATTGATCGTAAAAAAACTGGAGATCTGCTAACTGTGCTTCTTCAATGTGTTCTATTTTAGAACCAATCGTTGGCCAAGCGTATGGGTGCTTTCCGTAAAGCATTTCGCCCAATTCATGCCAGGCATTTCCGAATGGTTTTTCAATACAAGTTTCTCGAAACTCCTCAATCACTACCTTTTTTTGGATGTTCATCTTGTCTTCCACCAATGCTAAATCAAGCATTCGATCTGACTCTAGCCAAAAGGCAGTTTCCAAATTATTGGCTGGTAATTTTTCGTAATAATTGGTGTGATCTTTATTAGTAAAAGCATTGCTTTCTCCACCTGCCATTTGCAATGGATCATCGAAGTTGGGAATATTGATTGAACCTTCAAACATCAAATGCTCGAATAAATGCACCATTCCCGTTTTGCTAGGATTTTCGTGTTTACTCCCAACATTGTACAAGACATTCACCGCTGCCAAACTGGTAGTCGGATCTTCATGGACGAGAATTCTCAGTCCATTGGCTAAAGTCGTTCGAGCGAATTTAATCATTCCTTATCGGGGGCGTATTACAAAGATTGAGGAGCCCAAGCTCCATTTTTTCGCAGCATGTAAGAAGTAAAACCAATGGAACGGAGTAGTTTTTCTACATTGTCAAAATCGTAATTGACTTCCGTAGGTTGGTGCCCATCTGAACTTACTGTTATGGGAATTTCCCTTTTATTTATTTCATGCAAAATCCAATCGGAAGGATAGAAATCATCAACCAAACCTTTGCATTTTCCACGCGTGTTTATTTCAATAATACAATTTGATTTTTTTGCTTGCTCCAAAACTTGATGCACTGCATTCACATACCAAGGATCGCTTTCTTTGAAATATTCTTGGGTTTTATTGTGAATTTTTATTTTGTCGAAATGACCAATAATATCCGGTCGGTCGTATAGCATCATCCAACGATAGAGTTCGAAATAGCGCTCTACGCATTTTTGAATATCTCCTTCAAAAATCTCATCGAGCCCTCGTTGAAATTTTGCACCCGTTCTTTCATAAGGCCATGGAGAGCCATCGGCAAACTGATCTACGAAATGCACAGAACCTACACAGTAATGCAGTAGTCCTTGTTCTCGGAGGTGCCAAAAGTTACTGGGTCCAATTCTTCCCGGAATGTAATCGATCTCCATGGCGAAGAAGAGCTCAATTTGTCCTTCGTATTTCTTTCGCAGTGCCTGAAAAACGGGAATGGACTGCTCCAGTGCTCCTTCTTGCATCACCCATTTACACTCAAATGGCAGCGGTGCATGATCGGAAAAACCGTATTGGGTCATTCCTGCTTCGAGGGCAGCCAAGACATACTTTTCAGGATCATCTGAGCCATCCGAAAAATGCGTGTGGCTGTGAAAGTTGGATAAAATCATAAGTGTTCGGAAGATTAAAAAAGCTGGTCTCACCGACGGCGGACCAGCTTTCTTTTCATCGTTTGAAACAATTTACTTTTTCGCAGCAGCGTAACGCTTAGCAACTGCGTTCCAGTCTACTACATTAAAGAAGGCCTGTACATAATCTGGTCGGCGATTCTGGTAGTTCAAATAGTAAGCGTGTTCCCACACATCCAATCCTAGAATTGGTGTACATCCGCATGCCGCTCCATCCATTAAAGGATTGTCTTGGTTTGGCGTAGAACAAACACACAATGAGCCATCAGCTTTAACACCTAACCAAGCCCAACCAGAGCCAAAGCGTGTTCCAGCAGCGCGGCTGAACAAACCTTTGAAGTCTTCGAAAGAGACAAAAGCAGTTTTGATAGCTTCAGCCAAATCGCCTGTAGGTTCTCCACCACCTTTTGGAGACATACTGGTCCAAAATAGGTTGTGATTGTAAAATCCACCACCGTTGTTGCGAACCGCACGGTTTTCAGCAGAAGCTTTCAACACTTCTTCGATAGATTTTCCTTCAAGAGGAGTTCCTTCGATAGCTGCATTCAATTTCTTGGTATATCCTGCATGGTGCTTACTGTGGTGTATCTCCATAGTACGAGCGTCAATGTGAGGTTCTAGAGCATCGTATGCGTATGGAAGATCTGGAAGTTTAAAAGCCATAATTCTTGATTTTTAGATAAGAAGTTGCAAAAATAAATGATTAATGATCGTCTTGTTGCCTATAAGGCACTTTTCTCTGGCGTATTATTAAGTGAGCAAACGGCATAAAAAAAACGCAGAATCAAATCTGCGCTTTTATACTATTTTTTAGTTCCACTGTTTTTATCCTCTTCATATATGCTCAACTTAGCTTTTAGGTCTCGTCGAGCGAAAAATATTCGACTCTTCACTGTTCCCAAAGGAAGTTGGAGCTCATCGGCTATCTCTTGGTATTTATAGCCTTGATAATGCATAATGAAAGGGACGCGATACTCGCTACCGAGTCCAGCGATTGCCAATTCAATGTCGTCCATCATAAAGTTGGACTCTGACTGATTCTGTACTATTCCACCCACACTATTGGCTGTGTTGAGGTAATACAAATTCTCTGTAGTATCAATGATGGTTTTGTGCTTGGCTCTTCTGCGATACCCATTGATGAAAATATTTTTCATAATGGTATATAACCAGGCTTTCAAGTTTGTTCCTTCTCGGAACTTATCTTGATTAAGCATTGCGCGGTACACCGTTTCCTGCACTAAATCGTTTGCGGCGTCGCCATCATGTGTAAGATTAATTGCGTAGGGTCTAAGGTTAACCGTAAAATCCACTACTGACTGCTCAAATTCTATCCGTGACATCCTCTTTAGATTTGTAATAAAGATACGGAGTGCGGGTCAAACATTCAAGTTTTTGTTTCACTAAATCGTCGAAAGTCTGAACAAAATACTGTATTATCTTAATTTTCAGAAAGAATTGAAAGTTGCTATTTCTTGATATACAAATGTTTACGCATGCTTTCGAGCGACTAGCTGTTGTTATGTTAAAAGTTTATTAATGCTTGTTAAACAAAATTGAAAAACTGTTTAACAAGCATTCTTTCAATTAAATGAGGAAGGGTTTCCGGTAGAATACTGAGGGACAAAATTTCCAGTAAAGAGTTCCTTTACTTCATTGAGAATGCGAATATTGCTCAGTTCTCGACTGAATTGGCGACCCCTTTGGGCTTGATAGCCTGAAAGGATAATGTCCTTTACTGGCAAGCTTTCACTCAATTTGTGCAGATATTCAGACAGCTTTCTATTCTTAGGATAAGAAGTTAGAATCCCGAATACATAATCCGGCTTTTTGAATTCAACAACGCTGATTAAGTCATTAACAGGTACTGACATACCTAAGTTGGTCACTTTTTGACCTCTCTTGCGGAGGAGGTAGTCCGCAAAGAGCAAACCAAGCTCATGCAACTCACCTTCGGGAAGGAAAAGCAGAAAGTGTTTGGCGTTAGGGTTTTCTTTCTTTGTTTGACTATCAATAGCCACCATAAGTTTACGGCGAATAAGATTTGTGATAAAGTGCTCTTGGGCTGGATTGATAGACCCAGACAACCAGAGCACACCAATTTTCTCTAAAAAAGGATAGATAACATCGAGCATTGTTTGTTCAAAGCCTAGTTGAGCAATGCAGTTAGACATGATCTTCTCAAATTGATCTTCGTCGATTTCGATCATTGCCGTCGTTAACAGGCTAATGAGCATCTCATGACGACACTCCCCGTCGTTGAGGCAGGAAAAACGCTCATTGAGCTCCTCCTTGCTCATAGCTGCTATTTTCGAAATTTTATAACCATTTCGATTTAGAAGAGCAATCTTTAACACGTACTTAAGATCGTTGTCGCAATAGGTTCGAATGTTTGTGGGCGTTCTTTCAGGACAGAGCAGATCATAACGCTGCTCCCAAATGCGGAGCGTATGTGCTTTTATTCCCGAAAGTTGTTCTAAGTCTTTAATAGAAAAAGTTCCCATAATCCTAATTGTGCATTTCCTCCAGTTCTGTATTGAAGTAATAACAGTGACAAGATAACATTGTTTAATAAATCCGTCAAATTGTTAAACACAAACTCTTTCAGGAAACAGTCATCGTATGTCTATGCCTATGTATTGTCAGCACTTTCTACTGAAATGCGACTTTGACATAGCGCACTTTCGAGCCATCC
>CALFBW010000337.1 GCA_937951415.1 uncultured Chitinophagales bacterium
GAACTTCTTTAACTGTTACTTATGACGTGGGAGATGTTTTTGAAGAGAAAGTAGTGGTAAGCTTGTCGGGTGTAGATATCGAACTAAGCAAGTAATCTACTTCTACAATAATTAAGCTGGTTTTGGTAGCGGTTTGTCAAACAGTTTTTACCGAATCAAGGCTTTAGATTAAAAGAGAAACAATGAAACAAATCGTTCTCAATTGGTTTATTGATGTTGAGTTGACTAAGTAGTAATACTGAAAAAGCGAATGAAAATGCCACGCCGATTGCCGGTGTGGCATTTTTTTTATCTATAAGTCCCTGCTCAACAAAGTATTGAAAATGAAAGAAATGCGCTGTTTGTAGAGATGTTAAAAGAGATTATTTTAGTGGGCTGCACACTGGGAACTAACGCGCAAAAATGTATCGGATCACCTGTATTTTTCTCTTTTTACTGCTAGTCGCTTCTTGTACACCTAAAGAAGTGGTGGTGGAAAAGGAAAGCTTAAGCACCAATTTTTGGGCAGAACCAGAATTGATTCCCCTAGGGGAAAGTGAAACAAGCTTGTACTTGCCCGATTACTTTAGTCGTACTTACCGCATAGATCGTGTCTCCACGCCAAGTGGCTTAATAGCGAGTTTAGGTCCGCAAAAACAACGCGTCGGAATTGCAGTGAAAGATGAAAAAGCTGTTAATCCCATATCCGTTTTAGAGGTGTTTGAAAAAGGTAATAAATACGAACTGCTGCTGAAAAAGTCGCAGAAGATTCCTACAATAATCCGTCTTGACATGGGAGACGAACAATGGCAATCTGTCTCCTTGGTAGGAGAAATGAATGCTTGGGATGAATCAGTACATCGTCTCCAACGGAGTGGTCGAATTTGGGAAATTAGCTTGCCATTGGCTCCCGCTTGTTATGCGTATCATTTTTTGGTGGATGGCGAAAAGCGAATAGACCCCTCGAATGAACGTAAGATTTTCTACAATAAGCAGGAGTGTTCATTGTTAGAGGTCGTCCAAAATGGGGAAGAAGAAAAGAAAGCGCATTTGACGCTAGATGGGTTTGATCGAGATAATGTTTACCTAATGGCAAGTGGCCGAGTGGCGGAGATGTTTGTTTATTGGAACAATCAACGCATAAGACATTTTAAAGAAGGGGATAATCGATATCGCATAGCCATACCAGCAGAGGCCAGCGAGCTCCTGCGATCTCACATCAAAGTTTTCGCACACAACGGACGTGTTTGCTACAATGAACTCAATATTCCCATTGACCTTGGGAGGCTCGTGCGATCAACCAATACCTTAACGAGAAATGATCATCAACGACAAATCGTATATAGTCTTTTAGTAGACCGATTTTCAAACGGTGATTTTGCGAACGATTATTTTGTCAGCAATCCCAATGTAGAACAAGCGGCCAATTTTCACGGTGGGGATTTGAATGGTGTTCTTCAAAAGATGAATGACGGTTATTTTTCTAGTTTGAATGTCAATACCATTTGTTTGTCGCCTTTAGTGGCAAACACTAGTAAGGCATATTCGCAATATGCTGCACCACATAAAACCAATAGCGCCTACTTGGGTTCTTGGCCGATCTCCAGTACGCAAATAGAAGAAAGATTGGGGGAAGAACTCGATTTGGAAAACTTGGTGGCAGATGCGCATAAACAGAATTTTAATGTTTGGATGGATTGGTTGTCAATCCCTTTTCATGAAGGGCATCCCATTTTTAAATCTCAACCAGACTGGAAAAAACCACTGGACCTGAAAAGTGATTTCGTCAAAGAAATCATGGGTGATGGTTTTCTAAGTTCTCTGGATTATGAGCAAAGAGTGGTTCAACAAGCCATGTCAGACTCTGCCATTTATTGGCTGCGCAAATACGACCTGGATGGACTGCGACATGCTGCAGCCAATTTACTGCCACAAGATTACTGGAGAACTGTTCGAAAGAAATTGAAAACCGAAGGATTGCTAGAAGAAAAGCGCACTGTTTTTCAAATGGGCGAATCTATGGCAACTAATGAACAGATAAAGGCTTATCAAGGAAGTGGAAAACTGAACAGCATGTTGGATTTGAATCTGTATCAGAAGGCAGTTAGTACCTTCGCCAATGAAGCGATGGGATTTGAGTATTTGGCTGGTGCCATTTCTGCTACGCTTGACCAATACGGTTATCAGCACAAAATGGGTAACCCAACAGGACACAGAAGCCTCGCTCGTTTTATATCCTATGCCGATGGCAGCTTGTCTATAACACAGGAATTACAAAGGCAGAAAGCACCGGAACCATCTGCAAAAGCACATGAAAGTTTGCGAAGTTTGACCGCTTTGATGATGACTTTACCGGGCATTCCTGTATTGTTTTATGGAGATGAAATCGGTCTTTCGGGCGGGGCCGCTCCAGATAACCACAAGCCAATGAAATTTGTGGACCTTAATATCCAACAGGTTCGTACTTTCAAAAATGCTTCAGCTTTAGCCGAGTTGCGCATGAACAATATGGCCTTGCTTTACGGAGACTTTGTTCTGGAAGAGGTAAAGGCTGATCAAATGATTTTTACTCGAAGGTACTTTGATGACTACTTAATGGTCTTTTTTAATAAATCAGACAAAACGATCGCCGTTCCCGCCGAAATTTCCCCAGAATTTAGCGAATTTGCTCCTGAAGTTTTTGGGGAGTCCATTATATTGTCAAATTCATCATCGAGCTTACTGCTGGAGATGGCCCCTAGAAGCTTTGAGATTTTAATCTTTAAGCGTTGAACACCTAAGACCCCATGGCCGAGAAAGTAATTTTGCCTGCTAAAGTAGTGCCCCATAATACACCAGCTTACCAAGCTTTAGTTAATCATTATCAATGGTTTAAGCAGCAAAGCTTGCAAAAGCTATTTGATGCCGACGAAACACGATTTGAGGCTTTTCATTTGAAAGATTCAGATTGGCTTTTTGATTTTTCGAAGAATCATTTAAACGAAGAAAGTCTCCATTTAATGGCGCAATTCTGTGAAGAATTGGAGCTCAATCAATGGCGAGAAGCTTACTTTGCTGGTGGAATCATTAATGAGACAGAAGGGCGAGCGGTGCTACATACGGCGCTCAGAGCTAAAGCTTCGAGTGAAGTTTTTGTTGCAGGCGAAAACGTGATTCCCAAAGTACAGGAAGCGAAGAAAGCCTTAAAAGGATTAGTAGAATCGGTTTTGTCAGGAGATTGGAAAGGGGCAACAGGAAAAACCATTGACACAGTCGTGAATATAGGAATTGGAGGCTCAGATTTAGGACCGCGAATGGTAGTGGAGGCTTTACAAGTATATCAAAATAAAAAAGTCAACACACATTTTGTTTCCAATGTAGATGGACACGAGCTCTGGCATTTATTGCAAAAAATAAATGCAGCATCCAGCTTGTTTATCATCGCTTCGAAGTCTTTCACCACGCAAGAAACGATGACCAATGCCCAAACGGCAAGGAATTGGTTGGTGAAACAATTAGGGGAGGAAGCCGTAGGAAATCACTTCATCGCTCTAAGCACGAATATTCCGAAGGCGATGGAATTCGGTATAGAGGAAAAGAATGTTTTTGGCTTTTGGGACTGGGTAGGTGGAAGATTTTCTCTTTGGTCGGCCATAGGGGTTTCCATTGCCTTTGCTACGAGTTGGTCTTGCTTTGAGCAACTTTTGGAAGGCGCTCAAAAGATGGACGCGCATTTTAAGGAAAAGGATTGGAAGGAGAACTTGCCCGTTTTGATGGCTTTTATTGGCTATTGGTACCGCAACTTTCACGGTACTAGTTCGCAAGCCGTTATTCCTTACGATCAACGACTGCATCGATTTTCTGCTTACTTACAGCAGGGAGAAATGGAGAGCAATGGTAAGGGTGTGGATCGCTCCGGAAAGACCATTGATTACCCCACTTGCCCTGTGATTTGGGGAGAGCCTGGAACCAATGGCCAACATGCCTTTTTTCAATTACTGCATCAAGGAACGGATGCAATTCCTGTCGATTTTATTGGTGTCGTACAAGCACAGCACAATTTGGAAGGGCACCATGATAAGCTCCTAGCAAATTTACTGGCACAGTCTCGTGCCTTGATGAAAGGTAAAACCGTTGAAGCTGTTGAGGCCGAATTTATAGCAAAAGGTGTGGCCAAAGAAGACTATGAGCACATTTTGCCGCACAAGGTTTTTCTGGGAAATAGACCTTCTAGTACGTTTTTATTGCAATCCTTAAATCCTCAAACCTTGGGTCAATTGATCGCAGCTTACGAGCACAAAATCTTCGTACAAGGCATTTTTTGGAATGTGTTTTCTTACGATCAGTGGGGGGTGCAGCTAGGGAAAGAATTGGCAGGAGAAATTTTACCGAGTTTGGAAAAAGGTGCTGTGAATACTAATGGCGACAGTAGTACGAAAGGCTTGATGCAGTATATCTTTGACCATCAAGGCCGAGGAGCTTTATAATGCACAGCTAACTTTAGTGCCTATGGCAACTTTTACTTTTGCCTGCTTTGCTTGTC
>CALFBW010000338.1 GCA_937951415.1 uncultured Chitinophagales bacterium
GGAGATGGAGATGGAGATGGAGATGGAGATGGAGATGGAGATGGAGATGGAGATTGTTCAATCGATATTGACTTGCAAGCAATCGGAGAATGCAATCACCTTTGTTTATTGGAGTATGAAGTATCGGTTTCCTTCGAGAATGCACCGACTTCAGGTTATCTAATGGTTTATGAAGTGCCCTTCGAGATCCAAACTTCCCCCATGATCATTTCATTAAGCCTTCCCTGTGATTTTACTGGAAACGTTCCCGCTTATTTTAGTGCAGATGCAGAATGTATTGTGCTTTCAGAGCCTCTAGAAGGAGTGGAGAGTCCGTTTTGCGAAACAGAAGAAGAATACAATTTTGTCTGTGAACCAAGCTTGCTAACGGGTTATTGTACAGGACCAATTACACCCATCCAGATTTGTGTCGAAGATTTCTGCGAGGATATTGAAGACGCATATTTAGTGCAGGCAGAATCATTGTACCATTGTAGTGCGATGCAACTGGGCGCTAATTGTATTTTGTATACGCCAGTTCCTGGATTCGAAATTGTTGGAAACGATCACCTTGTCTTGACTTTCTGTAACAACGATGATGAATGTCAACAGGTCATCCTCCAGGTTTTTGTAGGGGACTGTAGCAACACTGCTCCAGTTGCAAATATTGATCATGCAACAGCTTGTGTTGGGGAGACTATTGACATTTATCCCTTAGAAAACGACATAGACATTGATGGTGATGAAATCATGTTATGCATGAATGACGACGATGGCCATACCCTCAAAGGGCTAGTAACACTGAATGCAGACGGAAGCTTCTCCTTTACTGCGAATTTCCTAGGAGTCGACAACTTTACTTATACAATCTGTGATGGAAACGGAGGATCCTCTACTGGATTTGTATTCCTAACCATCAATGATTGCAACGATGAACCGGTTGCCCACGACGACAACATAAGCTGCGAAGATGGTATGTCGCACTTTGATGTTTTGGGCAACGATACCGATGAAGATGGAGATGGGCTGGTAATTTGCCTGGCTGCTGGAGACGGTCAAGTGGAACACGGTGTTTTAGTCTTGAACAACGACGGTACCTTTACTTATCAGGGTGATTCTGGTTATGAAGGCACCGACAGTTTTACCTACACAATCTGTGATGGAAATGGAGGTTCAAGTCAAGCCACGGTTTACTTGGATTGCCCAAATATTTGTGAGCCTGATATTTTCGGACTTTGTACAGAGCCAGTAACACCTTTAGAGATTTGTGTTGATTTCTGCAATCCATTCGCCTCTATTACCCAAATGCACACCACCTTCGATTGCAGCTTGCTCGACCTAGGAAACAACTGCTTCCGTTACGTAGCACTTCCTGCTTTCTATGGTAATGAGCACATCACCGTGGAAGGCTGCGATTTCGTTGGAAATTGTGAAGAGGTAGAAGTACACATTCAGGTGGTAGAAGACTGTGACGAGATAGGCAAGATAAGTGCCGATCTTAATGACATTCGAACCATGCAATTATATCCGAATCCTGCCATTGATCAACTTTCAATAGAATTGCTCTTAGAGCAAGAAGAAGAAATGACCTTTGTAATCTTTGATATGAGTGGTAAAGAAATCAGCAAACGCAACATTGTTGTTCCTGCAAATGGAGCTCCAATCCACCTTACCGTTGCTGATTTGAATGCCGGAACTTACCTGTTGTCGGTACAAACTGAAACAGCGGTTTATGTCAATCGATTTATCAAAGATTAGCAAGTTTTGAGTAGAAGCTACGGCTTCAATTGAGTGAGTCTCCTGCGGTCAAATGCAGGAGACTTTTTTGTAAAAGCAACCGATAGATTGAAGTGAAAAGTGATTTTTCAAGGACTAAAAACACTTTGGTCTTGATCTTGCAATAAATGAGTCAGCTTACTGCCAAACCACAAGTGAAAGGCAGTTGCTGATTTCTAGATAAAGAGCCATGAAAATCGTAATTTTGCAGCTTAATTGATCAGACTATGGATATTAATGTTATACTGATTGTGGTTTTTGTCATCGGTTACCTGATGATAGCCCTTGAGCATACACTCAAAGTTGATAAAACCGCCCCTGCCTTATTGGCGGGAATGACCATGTGGGCCTTGTACGCGCTTTTTGGTCACGTTCCCCATGAAGCACACGAAGCAGCTACCGCTGTTGGTCATGGAGCTGCGCAAGGCGGCGGACATGGACTCTTGGATTTTATCAACCACGAACTCCAACACCATTTATTCGAAATTAGCAATATCCTATTTTTCCTCTTAGGAGCAATGACGATCGTAGAAACCATTGATATTCACGATGGTTTTGCCGTGATTACCTCCAAGATCAAGACCACCAGTAAAGTGAAGCTACTGTGGATTCTCACGATTTTAACCTTCTTCCTTTCAGCCATCCTCGATAACTTGACTACCTCCATTGTCATGGCATCTTTGGTAGCAAAAATGATTTCTGAAAAGAAGTTGCGTTTACTGTACTGTGGAGCGATTGTAATTGCTGCCAATGCCGGTGGAGCATGGAGCCCGATTGGAGATGTTACTACCACAATGCTTTGGATCAAAGGTCAAATTTCTGTGATCCCTGTAGTGGTTTGGTTGATCGTTCCTAGTTTGGTTTGTATGATCATTCCAACATTTGTACTGAGCCGTTCTAGCGATATGGCTGGAACATTCGAGCGTTTACCTGGATCTACAAAGTTCAAAACCACGCCATTCGAACGTATGTTCGTCCTAGGTTTGGGGGTAGCTTGTTTGCTATTCGTACCTGTTTTCAAAACAGTTACACACTTGCAGCCATTTATGGGGATGTTGTTCGGCCTAGGAGTTTTGTGGTTGGTGACTGATTTTATGCACAAGAAAAAGTCGCACGATGAAAAGAGTGGACTTTCAGTGATCAAAGCCCTAACAAAAATTGATGCACCTTCTGTACTGTTTTTCTTGGGAATCTTGTCGGCCGTAGCCTGTCTCCAGTCGGTTGGAATCTTGACGAGTGTTGCAGGATGGTTGCGTGATACCATTGGAAACTTCGACATCATTGTAATGGTGATTGGGGTACTTTCTTCGATTGTAGACAATGTGCCATTGGTAGCCGCTTCTCAAGGGATGTACGAATTAGCAACTCCTGAGCAAGTGCAGGCAGCCATTGCTGCAGGTGATACAGAAAAGGCAGAATACTTAAAGATGTTCCTAGTAGATGGGAAATTCTGGCAATTTTTAGCATATTGTGCAGGAACAGGTGGTTCTATGTTGATCATTGGTTCAGCGGCAGGTGTAGCTGTAATGGGTATCGAGAAAATCGATTTCATTTGGTACATGAAGCGTTTCGGTTGGTTGGCATTCATCGGCTACCTAGCAGGAGCTGCTGTTTACCTCTTACAGTTTTCAATGTTTGCATAGTCTTAAAGACGCTTAATAAAACGACAATAAATAAAGGAGCCCAACGAAATCTGTATAGATCGTTGATGGCTCCTTTTTTATTTATAAATAAAGCTTCTTCGTCCTTTGTGCTGCCGAATAGTAGGCAGGGTTTTAGAGGTAAATAAGAGACTAAGAATAAATGCGGGTAGCAACTAGAGAAAACTTTTTCGAAGCTCTTTCCTAGTAGGTACCAGTAAGAAATTTCCTTTTTTATGAATGATAAAAAAGTCAAAGCATTGTTGATTTGCTTATTACTGTGTTTAATGGCTTGTACTGCTCCTGCAGAAAAAGTCAGTGCTGAGCCCGCTCCGAAAGAACAAGAGCAAGGAGCTCCAGCCAATAGTATTTCAAAGGAAGTACTGGAAATTGCATCCGTTTCCCTTCGTGAAGAACAAAAGGAAACCTTGTTGGCTGCGGCGGAAAAGGCGATCTCCGATTACTACGCAAAGAAGCAAGCACCTGAAGTATGGTTGCCGGAATTCGATAACATGGACCGACGGGTGTATTCAATCTTGCGAAAAAATGGAAAGCGTTTGGGTTCTTGGTATACGCGTGAAAACAATTTGGAACAGACCGTTTACCAAGCCACAATAAAAAATTTGAAGCGACATAAAATCGCTGAAGCGGACGCCAAGGACTTAGATATTCACGTGCAAGTTTTTGGCGATTACGAAAAATACGATGCTGAGAAATATCAAAAAGGATTGCATGGGCTCCGAGTGGAGCGCGGAGAAGCAGGCGCGAACTATTATGGTTCGTATGCCTTAGAAGGCAACTACAAAGCAACGAAAATGCTTCCCAAGCTTTGCAAGAAGGCAGGCTTGGAAGAGAATTGCTGGCAGCAAGAGGGGACAGATTTATTCATGTACAAATTCCTGCATTTTGCCAAAAAGAACCAGCAGGGAGAAATGCGGAATTACTACCGTGGAGGCCAAGCAGATTTTGAAGTCGACTTTAGTTTGGAAAATACTGCACAATCATTGAAAATGGCTGAAAATTGGCTCACTTCCAACGTGCAAGAGTCGGGTGCTTTTACCTATGTGTACAATCCGAGCAGCGGTGATTATTCAACCAACAATAATATGATCCGTCAATTGATGGGTTCTCGTCAGTTGGCAGAAATGGCCAGTAAAGATCCGACTTTAGAAGCCTTACACAAAAAGAACCTTGAGCAAATTTTTCGAGAATGGTATCAAGAAGAGAATGGTCAAGGGATGATCGTTTACAAGGACAAATCGAAATTGGGTGCGATTGCGATGGCTTTGCGCACACTGGTGTACAGCCCTTTTTATGAACAATACGAAAACGAAGCACAGGCATTGTTCGAGTCGATTTTATTTATGCAAAAAGAAACAGGGGCATTTTCTGCTTGGAAAATAGCACCCAACTATAAATACGACGAAGATTATTTATTGACTTTTTATTCAGGTGAAGCCATTCTTTCGGTGCTTGAATATTATCAAAAATCTGGGGACAAAAGAGCCCTCGAAGTAGGGACTAAAGCGCAGGATTTTTATGTCAAAGAATACGTTGATAAACTATCGGAAAATTATTATCCGGCGTACGTTCCTTGGCACACACAGAGCTTGCATTTATTGTATAAAATAAGTCAAGATGAAAAATATGCCCGCGCAGCTTTGACCCTAAACGATGAATTATTAAAAATTCAAAATACTAGTGGCTTGCCTTGTCCGGATTTTCTAGGGCGATTTTATCATCCTGATTTTCCGCAATACGGTTCCCCGCATTCGGCATCCGATGGGGTTTATGTAGAAGGCATCGCTTATGCCTATGAGTTGGCTGATTGGCTGGGCGACGAAGCTCGAAAGAACACCTACAAAAAGGCGATTGAAATAGGCGTTCACAATTTGCTCTATCTTCAGTACAAGGATTCGAACAGCTATTACATGGCGCATCCAGATCGGGTGAAGGGAGCCATTCGATTTAGAGCAGATGACAATCGAATTCGCATTGATACGACGCAGCACATGATGGATGCTTTCCGAAAGATTTTAGAAATATTTGCTTAATAAATACTGGAGCTGTAAGTTTTTATATATTTCTATAAAACATCTTTTAGGGCGATGCTTTCAGCAAAATCGACGGCTTGTCTTCCTGGTATAGAGCTTCCGCAATAGTATTCCCGCTTTCTTCTTAAATTTGAGCTTAAACCCTCGCTATGATCCAAGGTCAAAGGGTATGGAGAGCAACTAACTCAAGCTACTATGAAGAAAATATTACTACTGTTATTGCTGGCGCTTCCTGTATTAGGAGTTGCTGCGCAAGACGATATTACTTATGAAATTCGCTATTGGCAGAACATTAGCCAGCCGGGTGAAAATGATGTGCACATTGATACAATGGTGTACGTAGGCAAAGATCGGGCAGGTTTCGACTATGAGAACTCTGACTGTATTTCCTATTTCTGTAAAGACACGGATAAACTGATTTATTCACTATTACCTCGTTTGAGTGAGGAAGGTGGTGAGTGGACTTTGCAAGATAAATTTGTGCGAAGAATAAATACGGTAGAAGTGCCTTTTCGTTCTCGTCAGAGAGAAGTGATGAAGATTTACGTTTCTGATGTGAATAATAAATCGACGGGCTACGGAGAGTATTCCTTTTTATCTAAAGAGTTTGGCGTTATTTATCGCTGGAATTCTGATGGTGAAGTTTACCAATTAATTCGTATTGATATTGTACGCAACGGTAAGCTTTTGGAAGAATTAAATTTGCTTCCTTTATTTGAGAAATTGTACCAAAGTGATTTATTTAGATCATAATTGGTAACTATGAAATTCCTTCGGGAGTTTTTATTAAGCAATAAAAAAGGCTTCGTTCCATTATGCTGGAACGAAGCCTTTTTACTTTTAGTTGTTGTTGATATTCCAGTAAAACCGAAAAGTTAAACAAGGCATTACTTGCTTGTATTTCTTTGTCGCATGGTTTCGTACAACAGCATGGCAGCTGAAACGGAAACATTGTAGGAATCAAATTTTCGCAACATGGGAATGGATAAATGTTCATCACAATAGCGTTTGCTTTCGTCGTCAATTCCCATTCCTTCTGCGCCCATAACAAAGGCCAAAGGAATATTTAATTCAGCGCTTTCCAGCGATTTACTGCCCGTAGCTTCTGCTCCATAAATGCGAAAACCATATTCTTGCAATTGACGCAAACTCTTTCCTATCGAGTAGCTGCGGCAAACAGGAATTTCAAGTAGGGCTCCTGCCGATGCTTTTATCGAAGCTCCATTCACGGGAGCGCTGTCTCGCATGCCAATCAAAATCGCGTGACAGCCCGTACACCAAGCCGTTCGAGCTATTGCCCCAAAATTGTGCACATCGGTGATCCCATCCAAGACCATAATGAGTGGAATTTCGCCGTCGTCAAAGACTTGGGAAACCACATCCTCGATTTGATAAAATTGAATAGGCGCCACAAAAGCTGCCACCCCTTGATGGTTTTTCCGAGTCAAGCGATTGAGCTTTTCGATCGGAACCATGTTAACAGGAATGCCCTTTTGTCGAGCAAGCAATCGCAGCTGCGCAACAAATTCATCGGAAGCTCCTTTCTTAAGGAAAATGCGGTCGACCTGCTTGTCTCCTTCCAAGGCCTCCAAAACTGGTTGTCTTCCAAAAATTAAAGTCGAGTCGTCTTTTCTAAATGTGTGGCTCAATGCGAGATGTTGTTAATGATTCCGTTCCGCCAAAGGTACACGTTTTCATTCCAGCTCTTCCTATAATCGGTGGCTCTTCTTAGGTGTAAACTTCCCCAGGGCGACCTTTCAAAAACAAAACGGATGTCGTGCTTGCCATTGAAGCCAAAATAGATCCATTCTTCGAAACGCCTGTTGCGCATCACGCGATCGGCTTCTCCATAAATGGTGTATATCATTCCGGGTTCCGTTTTCCAGCCCGGCC
>CALFBW010000339.1 GCA_937951415.1 uncultured Chitinophagales bacterium
AAAACGTAAAATCAAGGTTTACTGCAAATCCTCACGGCACGATGAATTCCGTATCCATCAATGAACACAAGCATTCCTCTCGGCACAATGGATTGAAACCCATTGCTGATATATTCCGTGCCTTCAGCACTGCGCAAGTCCTAATGAATCAAGAATTAGAACTGATTAGCAAGCCTCCAGTCACATCATGACAATAAATTTTCGCGATGGGTTTCAACCCTTCGGAGCTCCGTAAATCAAAAACGTAAAATCAAGGTTTACTGCAAATCCTCACGGCACGATGGATACGAATCCATCAACTTCCATCAAGCTTTTCTCATTAAAACCTGAACCTCCCAAACACCTGAAAATACTGATTAAAAATGGTCCCAAATTCTTGATAACCCTCCTGATTCACAATCTGTGTTTTTACAAAATATGTCAATCCGCGACTGTACTTTAATCCAATATCAAAATTTCCATATACATTATAGTTTATTCCAAGAGCACCCGAAAGTTCAAAATTTTGGAAGAACTGCTCATTTACTAAATATGCCAATTCTGGACCAATGGATAGCGCCAATTTATCATTAAGATAGAATTCACCTAGGATCGGAATCTGAAGATAATTGAGCTTCAGAACTGAACCATTTTCATAACTAACTCCTTTCATTACAAAACCAGGCTCCACAGCTAGCCCCCAAAAACTATTACTCCTGTAAGCCAAATAGACATTGAAGTTTAAGGAAATTCTAGGAGATGTAGAAGTAACAGCATCACCCAATTCCCCTTCAATTTGCCAATGAAAATTTGAGGCATCTAAGCCAAGAATTACACCATACTTAATATCCTGTGCTTCTATTGTTCCACTAAGTGATATTAGTAAAAAGACTATTCCACTCAAAATTGTTGCTCTCATAAGCTGTTTATTTATCCAAAGTATTAATACCCAATTTAGTAATTCATATTTGTTAGTAACTAATTATGAAGGCAAAAAAGATCGCCATTCACTACTTCGCGTTCTTCAAAATCAACATGCCAATCTTAATTTTGCCATAGCCTATCTTCCCTTCTAAAAATTCAAAGTGCTGCTTAGTATTCGAGCTCTGCCCATGCTTGTCAACTGCCCGTTTGACTGCGAAAAGTTCTGGGGTGGTGATGTACTCTTTCAAGTCTACATTAAATCCTTCTAGGTATAAATGGGCAATGTGTCCGTAAATAGTGGCTACTCCTAATCCTCGCTCGTGGGCGATTGCTTCGAGTTCTTTTCCTTGCTGTAATAACTCGTAAGTCTGAAAATAGGTACTTCCCTTTACCTTCTCCCCTGCTTGCGCTTTTTCTTGTAGAAAATCGAAAATCAATTTCGTGAATCGCTCTCCAAATTGTTCCAATTTATACTCACTCACTCCTTCCGTTTCTCGAAGATTACGCAAAGTCACCGGCCGTTTGTTCGACATTTCCAGCAGTGTAGCATCAGTAAATATTAAATCGGGAACCATTTTCTGCTCAGCAGCAATTTCAGCACGCAAGGTTTTTAATGCCTCAAACAAAGCCTCTTGTACCAACTGTGTTTTCGATTTCTTTCTCGTAAACGTCTTCTTTTGAGAACGCTCCGACAGGCTCAACGGGCGTACCAATTCAATCTTTTTTCCCTTAAATAAGACGGCTTCACTTTGCTCGGTTAATTTCACGACATTGTGATCGTCGTAAGCAATTTCGAACAAACCTAAATTCAACAACTGCAGCATATAGCGACTCCAGTGATATGCACTAATATTAGCGCCCGCTCCATAGGTTCTTATTTTGTCATACCCTCTTTGAATTAAATCCTTTTTCGCAGAGCCTCTCAATACATCCACAATCATATTCATTCCAGCTCGCTCCTTTACACGAGCAATACATGACAAGGCCTTTTGTGCAATGATCGTCCCATCGAATCGCTCAGGAGGATCGTCACAAACATCGCAATTGCCACAATCTTCTTGTAAATCGTCGCCAAAATAACCAAGTAAAACCTTTCGTCTACAATGAGCACTTTCCGCATACTGAATCATGCGCTTTAGTTTTTCATTTTGCAAATCCTTTTGTCCAGCTTGATCTACAAAGCTTTGTAGCTTGATTACATCGGCATAAGTGAAAAACAAAACGGTATCGCTAGCCAATCCATCTCGTCCCGCACGGCCAATTTCTTGGTAATAACTTTCTAGGTTTTTCGGCAAATTATAATGCATCACAAAACGCACATTTGATTTGTCGATACCCATTCCGAAAGCGATGGTAGCACAAATGATCCCTGTTCTGTCGTAAATAAAATCTTGTTGAATTTGTGCCCGATCCCTGGAACTCATACCCGCGTGATAAAAGGCAGCATCAATCCCGTTTTTATTAAGTTTTTTCGCAAGATCTTCTGTTCCTTTTCTAGAAAGGCAATAAATGATTCCCGACTGACCAGGACGCTCTTCAATGAAACGCAAAATCACATTTAGACGATCTTTTCCTGGCAAGACCTTTAAACTCAGATTCGGTCGATCAAAAGAAGAGACAAATTGATTCGCTGCTTCGATTTGCAACTGTGCAAGAATGTCTTCGCGGGTAATACGATCAGCAGTGGCCGTCAGTGCCATAATGGGAACTCCAGCAAAACGCTCTTTCAAAAAACTCAGTTGCGTGTACTCTGGACGAAAATCGTGGCCCCAGGAACTGATGCAATGTGCTTCGTCTATTGCAATCAAATTTATTTTCAAAGTCTCCAAAAAAGAGAGAAAGAAAGAAGAAGTCAACTTCTCAGGGGAGACATACAAAATGTCAATCTCGCCAGCCTGTAATTCGCGTTCAATCCCTTGCTGTTCGTATTGATCTTGCGAACTGTTTAAGAATGCCGCTTTCACTCCGTTCCCCCGAAGTCCTTCCACTTGGTCTTGCATTAAAGAGATCAATGGAGAAAGAACAATACAGGTTCCTTCCATTACCAAGGCAGGAATTTGGAAGCAAAGCGATTTTCCTCCACCCGTTGGCATTAACACCAAAGAATCCTTACCAGCAAGGGCATGCTCAATAATCTCAGCCTGCAATGGTCGAAACGAATCAAAGCCAAAGTATTTATTAAGAATATCGTATGCTTTTTCCATTTGGTCAGTTTCCAATTTCTGTTGATTGACTTCCATCTTTTTAATAGGATTTACAAATTTACTGTTTTGCCTCCGCTTATCATTGCGTGCTTAAAGCTTAAACGGCAAATAATCAAAAGGTAAATACTTAACTCATCTCCTCGCGCTCGCGTTTATTTTCTTATAAAATGCAAAGCGGGCCTCCTAGAAGGAAGCCCGCTCTCTTTTAGTGCAATTCGCTCGAAAGCTCTTTGCTTACTTTACAATCTCAATCAACTCCACTTCGAAGACCAGTGCTTCGTTTGGACCAATTCCTCCACGAGAACCTTGCTCTCCATAGGCAAGATTAGCAGGAATAAACAACTTATACTTCGATCCTACAGGCATTAATTGCAATGCTTCCGTCCATCCCGCAATCACTTGCGTTACACCGAAGGTAGCTGGTTGCCCACGCTCCACAGAGCTATCGAAAACGGAGCCATCAATCAATGTTCCGTGGTAATGTACGCTCACACGATCAGATGTAGTTGGCTTAACACCATCACCTGGCTTCATTACCTCGTACTGCAATCCACTAGCAGTTGTAGTTACCTCTTTACGAGCACCATTCTCTGCTAAGAACTGATTTCCTTTTTCCAAATTAGCTGCTACGTCCTTTTCGCGTTTCGCCTGGAAATAAGCATCCAAATTAGCTCTCGCTTCTTGGTCGCTTACTTTTTCTTCTCCTTTAAGCGCATCTCTCATTCCTTGAATGATCTGCTCAACATCGAGATCTTCGTCCAACTTTTGGGACTTAAAGCTCAAACCTACATTTACTCCAAGACTGTAGGCTGCCTTTTGACTTTCATCGTTCATATCTACTTCTACCGCACTCTCCGTTTTCTGCGCATTGCCTGAATTGCATGACCAAAACATTACCACAGTGGCAACGAAGAATAGTTTAATAATTGAATTTTTCATATCTATTTTGAGTCGTTTTAAATCTTATTTAGAAGACATAAAAAAATCATCTTTCCTTTTTACCTGGAA